>DATDFI010000338.1:0-3466 GCA_036522695.1 Bacteroidia bacterium
GGTATGATGACGATGTGTTCCTCACTGCGCAGTTGGTGAATTGGGAACAATACAATTTAATAGAAGGACCTGCCAATGTTTTTTATGAAGGGACTTTCATCGGCAACACGCTGCTCGATACACGCTACCTCGTGGATACACTGGAAATATCTTTAGGAAGAGATAAAGGAGTGAAAGTAGAGCGGAAAAAATCCAAAGATTATAACAGGCACCAGGTTGTGGGCAGCGATGATATTGTTTACCGCGAGTGGGACATCACGGCCCGGAATACCAAACCGCAAGCCATCGACATCATCATCCAGGACCAGTTCCCAGTTTCAAGCGATAGTAAGATCATGGTTACGCAGGAGGAGAAAGGTGACGGAAATCTGGATGATAAAACAGGAATTGTTACCTGGGTCTTTCACCTCGATCCATCGGCAACGCAGAATACCCAATTAAAATACAAGGTAAAACATCCAAAGAGCTCTACAGTCGGGCTGGATTAAAAAGAACCGACCCGGAATGTTTGATCTGCCAAACAAACCGGGTCGGTTCTTTCTCGCTCAATTTTCTCCTCGGCCTTACGGGGCTTACGGATTTTTTTGATCTCTCCTCGGCCTTACGGGGCTTACGGATTTTTTGATCTCTCCTCGGCCTTACGGGGCTTACGGATTTTTTGATCTCTCCTCGGCCTTACGGGGCTTGCGGATTTTTTTGATCTCTCCTCGGCCTTACGGGGCTTGCGGTTTTTCTGATCTTACTTCAGCCTTACGGGGCTTATGGTTTTTTTATTGCTTAAAAGAACGTTTATCAAATTCAACTGTACAAATGTACCCGGGAAGCAGGCCCTGCAACATGAGGATCGTCAAACCCCCGGCTGATCATTGTCAGCTTTGTATTTTATCTCCCTGTGCTTCCCGCAGGAGGCCTTACCTCTCCATTAGGCCCCACGTCACCCGATTTTTTCTCGTTGTGTGAAGCCGACCCCGTACTGTTATTGGTGTTGGGGTTGTAAGGTTTATCCTTGCAGGCTATCATCAGTATCATCGAAATCAGGGAAAGTAAAATTATCTTCAACATTCTCATCGGCAATTGTTTTTATCCTAAGCAAATATATACCCGCCCCTGGGCGGCTTAATGTTCTTATCGGTGACCGCCATTTTTCAAAAGCCGAAAGCCTTCAATTGCCGATAAGGCAAAAATGTTATCTTTGCTACCCTCGTAAATGGTCCTGTGGCCGAGGGGCTAGGCAGAGCTCTGCAAAAGCTCGTACAGCGGTTCGAATCCGCTCGGGACCTCGATAAGATCAAAAGGCTTCAACGAAAGTTGAAGCCTTTTTGTTCCCGGAGCGAACGTCAAGCGAAGTTCGAGCGTGAGCGCAGGGAACAAAAAAACAGGCGCGCAGCGCCTGCCTTTTGATCTTTGCCTCAGCCTGTCTAATTGCGGATCAGCGGAGCTAATCCGCTCGGGACCTCGATAAGATCAAGGGGCTTCAGCATTTTCGCTGGAGCTTTTTTGTTTTCGAGCGAACGCCAACGAAGTATGAGCGTGAGCGCAGAAAGCGCAGTCTGGCTTTTAATGGACGATGACCAACTTTTTTGAAAACACCCCATCCGCTGTAATAACTTGTGCGGTGTAAATACCGGGGGCAAAATATTCCTCTATGTCCAGGCGATCATCACCAGTGTTTTCATAAACGAGCTGCCCGCAAATATTCAGCAAGCGGAGGTGCAACTTCCCATTGCCGGTCACGATCAACCTTCCGGGTGAAGGATTCGGAAATACATTTATTTCTTTTTGCCCGAATTGCTGTACGCCTGTAAAACCATTGTATTCATATGCTCCAAGGTCGATAGCAATGCCTGTAGTGGTCCGGCCCCATAAGCTCATTGAGAACGATTGATACATTTTGGCTGGCGTAAGTGAATAAAGTGTGTTGGTAAGGCCAGCGTTTGTGCCCTTGTCAATGATGAGCGCAGCGGAGGAGGTAAGCGAATAGTCATCCGAAGAAGGATTTGAAAATCCCAACACCGTGTGATCGGCAGCCCAAATATTGTTTGAAGTGTCGATGCTTGATGGAACGGTGCCCGTGAACTTGGCATTGTTTGCACCGTTCACGGAAGCGAAAATATTATTATAAACTTTGAAAGTGTTGATGCCGGACGAGGGGACGAAATTGAAATACTTTATGTTGCCGGCAAATTGGTTGATCACCGTGTTATTTATGAAGTAAAGATCCTCGAGGTTATTTGTGACTGCATCGTATCCTATGATGCCATGGTTGGACCCGGCCGGGCCCTGCACGATCACGTTACCCATGATGATATTGAGCCCGCCCTGTGCGATATCAATTTCCCAGCTTCCGTAACCGCTCGCTTCATCAATAAGATTATAAAGTATGAATGCACGCTGCGCTCTTGTTTTAAGTGAATTGCCCTGCCCGCGGGGATCATGGAAATAGCAGTTTTGCACCCACAGCGTGTCGGCACTCGCGCTGATGTAAATATTATGCTCGTAACCCGAATAGGTGGGATCGTTGGGTAATTGGTAACCGTTGTTCTGGAACTCAGAATTGTAAAGCATTACATTACTGGTGCTCACATTGGCGTTTCCTTCCAGTATCCCGTTCTGGCAATTCATGAATTTGCAATTCATCACGGTAAGATTACAGGCCTGGTATCTTATGCCGGCTCCATTGCCACCATCGGTGTTAGAGACCTGTGCTCCATCAAAAACAATGTTTTCGATGTATGCATTGTCGCAGGTGCCGGGCAGTTCGAAAACCCAGATGCCTTTACCATTCGGGATATCGCCTGTGTACTGAAGAATGGTCCTGTTATTTCCTGTTCCCAATCCAACAAAGCGGAGATCTTTTTTGGTCCATTTTACCGCATCATTACTGTAAACTCCTCCATCGATATATACGGTATCGCCATCATTTACCAGCAGCTTTACCTGGCTGGGAAGCGTGTAAGTGCGTGTGGGACCAACGTTCCATACTGTTGCCTTGGCGAAAATGCATAAAACACAGAAGGAAGTGAGAAGAGATGAGCGCAGTTTCATGTTTATTTTTTTGGAAGATGATTTTCGATACATAATTAATGCTTTTACCCCGTTTTACGAAACGTGTTTGAAAATTCGTTCCTCCAGCATATAAAAAACAAATTGCCCCGATCAAACGACCGGGGCTATTTGCCAGGGTTACCACCCGGACCTCTCCGGGCCGGCCCCTGTTTGCTTCTTCAACACATTAGCTTAAGCCAAGGGATCAGAAACAAAATGTGAGTCCTGCATAACCGCCATACGATTTGCGCGAAGCGCGTACAAGCACATTATAAGTATCAGGTCCTGTATTTTTTCCACTGATGTCAACCAGCCCGTACACGCCACGGAAACCCAGGTCGAGGCGAACGGTGTGCATTTTGTTCAATGCAAACTCAAGTCCTGCACCGTAAGCCAGCCCCACATCGCCCTGTTTTACGGC
>DATDFI010000339.1:0-10247 GCA_036522695.1 Bacteroidia bacterium
GAGATCGCGAGGGCGGTTGGGGATAAAGTTTTTAATGCCTGCGGAAAATTCTCTTTGGCCGGTTCGGCCTCACTGGTAAAACAGGCCGTGCGCGTGATCACGCACGATACGGGGTTGATGCACATTGCAGCAGCATACAAAAAGAAGATCTATTCCGTGTGGGGCAATACCATACCCGGATTCGGCATGTACCCGTATTTGCCGGGTGAAGGATCGAAAATAATTGAAGTGAAAGACCTGTACTGCCGGCCCTGTTCAAAGCTTGGTTATGACCATTGCCCGAAAAAGCATTTCAGGTGCATGAGAGATATTGACGAGGACACATTTCTCCAATAAAAAACCCCGGCACATCAACCGGGGTCCTTCATTTAATAATTCTTTCAATTAATTGTGTTTGATCTTGACGCCTTTCAGTTCATCTTCATGAACCACCACAAACGCGGTGCGCCTGTTCTTCTGGTGTGCGGCTTCACGTTCCGCATCCGTTTTAAGACCATTGATATAATCGCAGGTAAGTGTGGTCACCACGTTCCCTTTATCGTCCTTGATCTCGAGGGGCTGCGTTTCGCCATAACCTTCGGAGAGCAGGCGCTTGGGATCGATACCTTTCATGATCAGGTAATCCACGCAGGATTTAGCACGCTCTTTTGAGAGGCGCAGGTTGTATTCATCACTTCCCCGGCAATCGGTGTGCGAGTTGATCTGGATGTAGATCTGGTTATTAAGCGTAAGGAAGTTCGCGAGGTCGTCCAGGATCTTTTTCGACTCGGGACGCAGTGTCGCCTTGTCGAAGTCGTACTCGATACCGGGGATCACGATCTCACCCTCTGGGATACGAGAGAGGTAAAAATCCTGGGTAAGGTCTTTGGACTCCACCATTCCCTTGGTGGAAACCGTAGCGGCATCACCGAAATATTTATTCTTCTGCGCTTTGATGTACAATTCAAAATCTTCGCGCAGGTCAATGGAATAAAAGCCCTTGTCATCGCTGGTAGCAAAGAAAGGTTCTACGTTCCCATCCACATCTTTAAAAGTGAGCAGTGCGTTGGGAATGGGCTTGTTGGTCTCACGATCGTACACATAACCGGTCAGCTTGAATAAGAGCGGCTCTTTATCCACCTGGTATATCTTCAAACAATTGGCATTTGCATTACCGCAATCCTTGCACACCTGGCGATCGGAGCTGAAGTAAGCCAGGCGCTGGTCGTTCTGGACCACAAAATATTCATCGTCCTTGCTCGAGTTGATCGGCATCTTCAGGTTCATTGCGGTTGACCACAGGGTATCCACATCCGATTCATCCTCCGATTTGAAACTCTTGAAAATATCATAACCTCCAAAGCCGGGATGACCATCTGAGCTGAAATAAAGCGTGGTGGTTTTGAAGTTGTAGAAGGGGGCGATCTCGTTCTCGGGTGAATTCACCTTTGGCCCGAGGTTGTGCGCCATACCGGGCGTTCCGCTCTCATCGATATCCACGTACCAGATGTCCATTTTTCCTTTCCCACCGGGCCTGTCGGATGAGAAATAAAGTTTTGTCCCGTCAAATGAAAGGCTGGGATCTTTTGTCCGGTAGCCGTCCACGTTCACGGTCTCGCCCAGTTTCATCGGCTGAAGCCATTTTCCATTGATGTTTTTGCTCACCCATATTGCGCATTCGTGCGGGTTAAGCGGGTTCCAGCGTGTAAAGAAGAAAAGGTCTTTGTTGATGGAGAGGCAGCCCGCTCCCTCATTCATATTCGTGTTGATGGGAACATCAAGATTTTTTGCCGTTTCCCATCCCGAGCCGCTTTTGTTGGCAGTATACAGGTCCGCACGATAGAGCGGGTTCTCTTCTTTGGGGTTCAATACTTTTCCATCCTTGCGGCCGCCTGTGAAAATTAGCGTAAGATCATCACCGAAAAAATTAGGAGCGAAACTCGCGCTGCCCTGGTTCACGGTGGAATCGAGCATGGAAATGTTTTTTTGCTTCACGCTGTTGCTGTCGATCGCCATCAGGCAGCCCAGGTAACCGCGAATGCAATACTTGTAAAGATCGGTGTTGGTCCTGGTGGAATCCTTGGTAACACTCTCAAAGGTCTTTTGCGCATCTGCATACTTTTCATTCTGCATCAGGCAGCGACCGTAGTAATACACGTCATTGGGGAACTGTGAAGAATGGTTTTGCACCGATTTGGCGTACCATGTTTCGGCATTTGCGTAATCGCGCGCCAGGCGATACGATTCGGCCACCTGGTGGACCACGTACTGGTAGCGTATCTCCGGTGTCATTTTTTTGAAACCGTCTTTATTGGTGGCGGTATCAACAGGAGCGGTATTGCCTGAATCCTTCTTCGTGGAATCGAGGGGGGCCATCCATGTTTTTACATCGTAAGGAAAAGTATAGTCCTTGGAGTTGGTGGTTTTGGGATCGATCACGTGCAGGTAAAAGAAGGCCGCAGAAGCATAATCTTCCCTCTTGAACGCATCATCGCCATACTCCAGCCATTCCTTCCTGCTCTGTGAGAAAGCGCTCAGCGAAAAAACAAACGAAACGAAAAGTGCGAACGGGATGCGCCTCATAATCTTGGACAGTTTAATACGGGATTAGGTGTGTGTTTTCTTCCTATATAAGTTACAGAGAACTCGATGCCACCGCGGCTATTGCTGTACGGGTTAAGCGATGAAGTATTGATGTCGTAGCTCACGCGGTACGTGTAGCGACCGTATTTCAAACCCAGCTGTATGGCAGCCGCATCTTTTTCCATCTGTTCGATGTTTGCATTTTTTTTGCTGAGCGGGCCGCTGAGGCGATACGTTGGACCGAAGATGATGAACGCATCGGACTGGCGCAGGTAATAATGCATCAGCAGGCTCATCGTCATTTCCTTGTCGTTACTTGAGAGATCGGTCTTGCCCAGTGTTTGCCGCATGAAAAAGAATTGCGGCAACAGCTGTATCGTTTCGTTGATGTTCACCTTTGTGCCGAAGTGAAGAATGTATTTGAGCGGAAGTTTGTTGTTGGTGGAATAAAATGTTTCGGTGGGATGCGTGAGGTGTGATGCCGAAAAGCCGAGAAAGGGATTCACACGCGATTCTTCTTTCGCATAATAATACGTGAAGCCGGCATTCACATCGGGTATGATCAGGCTTTGCCCGCCATATACCTCACCCGAATTCATGCTCTGGTCAAATCCTCCTCCATTGGAATAGGTGTACTGGTTGCCCCAGCTCAGCTTTGCGAAATTGATGCTCTTTTGAATGATGCCCGCCTGCAAACCCACCGCAATATGGTGCCTGTCGTTCTTATCCAGTTTAATATCATAAGCGCCCGAAGCCTCAAAACTGAACACGTTGTAATTCCCGTTACCTGCCGTGTAATCCATGATCTGTCCGCCCACCGAGAATTTCTTCAGCGGCATATCGTAACCGATCTCCATCGTCTGGAAGGGATTGTTGATGAGCGCGGCCCACTGAGAGCGATAATGCGCATGGATGCGGTAATAGCCATCAAACATTCCTGTCATGGAAGGGTTGAGATTGAGCGGTGCCGCTTCGTACTGCGTGAGGTGAAAATCCTGCGCACCGGCAACCGCGCAAAACAGCAGCCCGGCCAGCGCCAGCTTCCACTTCCTCATTCTTTTTCTTCCCGTGATCTTCGGATCCATATTTTCTTTTCTCGTTTTTACAACATTAAAGACAACAGGCCAGGATCACCCATCCCGGTCCTGTGAAAAATAAAGAAGCGCTTATCGCAGCAGCGAAACGTCTCCTTTCAACTCGTGCGATACACCATCCTCGGTAACCCCGCGCACGGTCCATACATACACGCCTACAGGTTGCGGCTTGCCGTCCTTGGTGCCGTCCCATCCCACGGTTTGTTTGTCGGACCGGAAGATCAGTTCACCCCAATTGTTATAAATGCGGAATTCGAGTTGCTGATACGGGCCACCGTACACGTAAAGAATATCGTTCTGGTTATCGCCATTGGGCGAGAAGCCACTGGGCACGGCAGGAGGCATGGAAATGATCACCTCGTGCGTGATGGTATCGGAACATCCGTTCGCGTCAGTCACGATCTCAGTAACAGTAAATATGCCCCCGTAGCTGTACGTGTGCGTAGGATTTTGCGTATAAGCAAAAGTGGAATCACCAAAGTTCCAGGTCCAGGTAACCACTGGCGTTGATTGATCCGTGAACTGTACGGTTTGACCGATCACTGCTACAAAAGTATTGGCGGTGAAATTGGCTGTGGGTACAGGCAACACGGTTGCCGGAAGTGTAACGGTATCCATACAACCCTGGCTGGAGGTAACGATGAGCGTTACGTTATAGCCGGAAGCTGCGGGGAAAATGTGTGTGGGATTCTGTACGTTGTCCGTGGGTGATCCGTCACCGAAATTCCAAAGCCAGGTAGTGATGGTTGCGTTCTGTACGGTTGATGCATCGGTGAACACGGTCCCCTGGTTCAAACATCCTCCGCTCTCGGTGAAGTTGGCCTGGGGCTGGTAATAAACGTTCACGGTGTCCTGTATGGAATCCACACAACCGTTTTGCGAAGTAACGACAAGCGTTACCACATGCGGTCCACCTGTGCCGAAACTGTGTGTGGGATTTTGTGCGCTGGAGTTGGGCGTTGCATCACCCCATATCCAGGTCCACCCGGTAATGGGAACAGGTGAGCTGGAGTTGTCAGTGAATTGCAGGGGAATGTAAGGGCAGCCCAGTGTGCTGGTGTATGCAGCTGTAGGCGATGGGATCAAAATGATGGTAACGGTATCACGTGCCGTTTGACATCCGCCATTGTTACTCGTATTGTAAACAAAAGTTACAGAACCATTGGTCGCATCGGCAGCGCTCGGCTGGTAGGTGGGATTATTCACCGTGTTGTTCGGGTTGAAAGTTCCGGTGCCGTTAGTGGTCCAGTAACCGGTGCCGGTTGAGCTGGTACCGTTAAGCGGGATGGGACTTCCCGCACAGGCCGTATCGTTCGCGATGGCGATCAGTGCGGTAGGTGTTGCGGTGAACTGGATACGCAAGGTGTCCCTCGATGGATTACAATTTCCATTGCCTGTTGTGGTGAGGATCAAAATCACAAAACCGTTAGCAGTATCGGCCGAGCTCGGAACATAAGTGGTGCTGAGCTGGTTTGCATTCGGGTTAAATGTGCCCGACCCAGTAAAGATGGTCCATTGACCTCCTGTAGCAACGGTAACCGTTCCGTTAAGCGGTACTCCCGAAGTATCCTTGCAAACAAAAACGGTGTCGGGGCCCGCATCAACGGTAGGACCGGGATAGAAAGTGATGGTAAGCGAATCGGTATCGTTGCCGCAAACGCTGGCACCCGTGGTTACGAGGTAAAGCGTGGTGGAACCATTGGCGACCTCACCGGCTGTTGGCGTGTATGTTGCATTCAGCGTGGTATTGTTCGGTGTAAATGTTCCGGGTCCTATCCACATTCCGCCCGATGCATTCAGTACCGTTCCCCCAAGATTGATGGTTGAATTATTTGTGCAACTGATGGTGTCATTACCGGCATTTGCAACCGGTGCTCCAATGATGTGAACGATCTGCTGCAGGGTGTCGGTACATCCCAATTGCGATGTGGTGACAAGTGTTACCGTGTACGTTCCACCGTTCGCAAAAATGTGAGATGGGCTTTGCAGGTTAGAGGTATTGTTAGGCCCCGAACTCGGGTCTCCGAAATTCCAGGACCATCCCGAAACGTTATTGCCGGGTGATCCTGTTGAACTGTCGGTGAATTGCACCAGGTTTCCTGAGCAGGTGGAATCCGCATAAGCGAAGTTGGAAGTTAATGAGCCAATGTAAACCGTATCACGTGCCGTATCGGAGCAGGCGTTGCCCGCGTTGGTGATGAGTGTTACAATGAAGGGACCGGGTCCGGCCAATGCAGAATAATAATAGCATTGCTGCGCTGTTGAAGTGGTGTACACGGTATCCGTCAGACTTGTAGGATCACCAAAGTCCCATGAATAAGTCGTGGTCCCTGCAATGTTGTTCGTAGTGGTGTTAGTGAAACAAACGGTATCAACCTGGCAATTACCTCCGGAAACGGTGAAGCTCGGGTTGGCGGGTGGCTGACATTGTATCACGTTGAACTGGAAGTCGCGCAAGATCTCACCGATGAGCTGGCCGTTCCTGTACTCCTGGCATCGAACACCGCAAACATATTGCCCTAGCGCAGCCGGGGTGCCGATGAGCTGACCCGTGTTCGGATCTATTGCAAGGCTATTCGGCTGGTTGATGTTAAGCGGGTTGGTGGCTGCAAAACCGTTCACCCAGGTAATGTTGGTGAAAACGCAACCGGGAAATGTGGGAAAGGGGTCGCTGTACGGTGTGTAAAGCGAGTAAACGAGCGAGTCGCCATCAATATCTGTTGCACCGTGGTTGTAGTTGAGCGGGATGCCCTGGCATACGAACACGGGAGGCAGGTTAAGCCACACTGGACTTGAATTAGTGAGGTAAATGTTCCGATCGGGAATAAAAGTGTGGAACGATTCACCGGTGTTCAAAGGGTTTTGAACGTTGAGCAAGGAGTTGTTACGGCAGCACACTTGTGAAAAAACGTGGTAACCTCCTGTGCCGGGACCGAGGTTATTCACAACGGTCATGTAAACACCTTCTTCGAGGCAAATGTTGGGAATGGAAGAAGGAATAGAGCAGGGGTCAGGCTGAGGGTTTACGGCATTGGTCTGCACCAGTGGCACAGTGAGCTGGGAGATCTGTGTTCCGTTATTCAGGTAAATATAAAAGGTTTGATTGGCAGCGAACTGAACGCTGGTGGGCCGGCAATCACGGTACATTTTCAGGATAAGCCTGTAAGTGGAACCACCAAGATGTTCGTAAGTAAAACTGCCTCCCACGATGTGTGTGCCGAAAGAGAAGAGCGGGAGGCAAAGGAACAGCAATAGGTTAAACCGTAATTTTTTGATCATGTGTTTGCCGGGGTTAAAATAACTGGTAAATATATGAAAATTCCGAAAAACCAATTTTTGTAGGTGAGAAATCGAGGTTTTACCGACAAAAAAGGGAAGTTCGGGAATTGCTAGGAAGACGGAACAAAAGAAGCATTGGTTGCTTCCAGAATTAAAGCAACCATGCACCATGTTCCAGGAATAGCAAGTGAGAAAGCGCTACTTCATGTCCGAGACGACAGAAGAAGCTTCGTAGAGATAAATGTCCTTTTTCAGGCTCTTGAGCCAATCCTTGTTCTTGCGCACTTTAAGCGTATCGGAATTGATATCGGCCATATCGTCCTGCGGGTTACTTAGATTGATACCGCTTATCTCATTGTCGATCGCATCGTACTTTTTCATATCCTCTTCGTATTTTTTGCGGTCATCATGGTACTTTGCGAAATTAAGTGTGACAAGGCTGTTGTCGGACCGCTGCTTTAATCGTTTAGCTTCATCGTCCACGAGATTGAACAGGGGATTGTTGTTGATGCGGTCCTCGCTCTTTTTACGAATGCTCACCAGGTCGTACGGTTTCCATTTATCATATGATGCCGGTGCTATCTCGTCCCATTGCATGGGATATTCAAGTTCCTTTTCACCGTATTTGTAATATTTCAGGAGATCAGGAAGAATGATGTCGGGGGTAACACCGCGAAGCTGCGTTGACCCTCCGCTGATGCGGTAAAATTTCTGAATGGTGAGTTTTACCGAGCCGAGTGGTTTGAGTGAATCGAATTGCGGCAACAGGTAATCATCAAGATTCAGGAATTGCTGCACGGTCCCTTTTCCGAAAGAGGTATTGCTGCCGATGATCACTCCCCGCCCGTAATCCTGCACGGCTGCCGCAAAGATCTCGGAAGCGGATGCGCTGTTCTCATTGACCATCACCACCAGCGGGCCATCATACACCACGGAAGGGTCATTGTCCGATAAAACTTTTGCTGCGGACTGCTTTTGTTTTACCTGCACCACAGGGCCTTTCGGAATAAAAAGTCCCACCATCTTCACCACATCCTGCAAAGAGCCTCCTCCGTTGTCACGCAGATCGAGGATCACTCCTTCCACATTTTCTTTTTCCAGCTTCAGCAATTCGTTCTTTACGTCAGGTGCGCAAAAACGCCCATTCGGGTTATCAAAATCGGCATAAAAGCTCGGAAGATGGATATAGCCGATCTTCTTGTTCGTTTTTAATATGGCTGATTTTGCATAGGTTTCCTCTATCACCACAATGTCACGGATGATCGGGATCACCAGGGTCGAGCCATCCACTTTTTTTACAGTGAGTCGCACTTCCGTTCCTTTTTTTCCACGGATAAGCTGTACGGCATCGTCAATGTCCATGTTCATCACGTCCACCGGTTCGCCTGTGCCTTGCGCCACTTTCAGGATGATGTCGCCCGCTTTCAATTGGCCCTGTCTCCACGATGCGCTGCCGGGAACTATGCTCGATACTTTAATGAAGCCGTCCTTTTCCTGCAGTTGCGCACCTATCCCTTCCAGCTGCCCGCTCATCATGATGTCGAAATTCTTTTTGTCCTTCACCGGGAAATATTCGGTGTGCGGATCATAAATATTGGTGATGGTGTTTAGGTAAGCGGCCAGCCTGTCATCGTATGAGATCTTCTCCAGCCGCTTGAAAAGATCATCATTGCTCTTCAGCACTTTTTTACGCGCATCTTCTTCCATCTCCGCAAAGGACCTTTCCGTTACCGTATCTTTTTTCTCTTTCGCTTTTTCCTGCTGCTCGGTCATGTCGTTCACACGAACCATCACCTGGTACTTCAGGTATTTTCTCCAGGCCTCTTTCAGTTCATCGCTGTTGGCAGGATAAACCGATTTGTCAGGGTCTGTCTCAAAATTTTCGTCAGCGGTAAAATCAAAAGACTTCGCCAGGATATCTTTGTAATAACCTTCGCATTCTTTGATCCTTTTTTCCACGGTGGCATTCACCAGGTCGAAAAATTCGAATGTGCCATCGTTCACTTCCTCATCGATCTTGTCGCGGTATTTTTCAAACTGCTTCACATCCGAGGCGAGAAAGAACTTTTTCCCGGGGTCTGTGCGGTCAAGATAAAGCTTGTAGGTCTTTTCCGAAAAATCATTGTTGAAATTCATGGGTTGATAATGTCCCGAGTTGAGACTTGCGGTCATCACCTGCAGCAACACCTGCTTTCGTATGGAACCCGACTTTTGCCTGCCGGAAACAGTGTAGGCCCAAACCAGTATCGCCACAGCGGCCAGGGGCAGGATCAAAAAACTTCTATATCTCTTCATGCCAGCTTTTTATATAGGTCTTACAAAAGTAATCAGAAAACAAATATTTGGCCAAAGTAAAGCAACTTTACGAGTGGCGTGCTCGTCTTTAACATACTTTAGTAAAATACATTCGTTCCGTTTTTTAGTCTATCTTTGAAACGCTTTAATCCGAAAAAATTCACCTATGCATCGAAAATTACGCCTTGTTTTACTTGCTCTTTTCGCTTTCGGTTACGCACAGGCGCAGATAAATATTCAATGGCTGCAGCGCTACACCGGCTCCGGTGTGAATACCGATAAGGCCGAAGCGATCGCTGTGGATGCAAACGGGAATGTGTACACCTGCGGCACGGTGTGGAACGGGACCAGTTACGACTATCTCACCATTAAATATGATAATGCGGGCAACCAGATATGGGTGAAAACCTATAACGGTGCCGGCAATTCCATTGATGAAGCGCGGGCCATCGCGGTGGATGCGGGCGGCAATGTGTATGTGACGGGTGCAAGTTATTTTGCCGCGAATAATGACGATTATGTAACGATCAAATACGATGCGGCCGGCAACCAGGTATGGCTTAAGAATTATAACGGTCCGGGCAATGCAACGGATGAAGCCTGGGACATTGCACTCGATAACAACGGAAATGTTTTTGTAACGGGTGGCAGTGGCGGCAGCGGAACAGGTGAGGATTACGCCACTGTAAAATACGATCCTGTTACCGGCAATCAATTGGCTGTAGTGCGTTATACATTCACCGGTGCAAATCTCGACCGCGCGCAGTCCCTCGCAATCGATAACTCGGGCAATGTTTATGTGACCGGTTACAGCTATGGAGGCAGCGCTCCCGACTTTGATTATGCCACTTTAAAATATACCAACGCACTCGTAGCGGTTTGGGGATCGGCATCGCGTTATAATGGAGTTGGAAGCAAGATCGACCAGGCCTCTAAAGTGAAAGTGGATAACGCTACGGGTAATGTTTATGTTACGGGATACAGTAATAACACCTATGTGCTTGATGACGATATTAC
>DATDFI010000340.1:0-5517 GCA_036522695.1 Bacteroidia bacterium
ACCAGCACAAGCCTATCCTATCGAATCCTTCATGCGTTTGGAATTTATTTACAGAGGAGTCTACGCGGGAAATTATTTCCATAGATTGACCTGGGGTTAATTCCAACATAAAGGAACGCCCGGCATAACCGGTAAGATTCCCGCGCCCCACTGCATCGATAAGAGAATCGATCGCCTTCCGGAAATTTTCCTTCCCCGGATCGGAAGTGAATTGGTACAGGGAAGTAAAATAACGGTCCACAAAATAATTGCACGTGTTGCCCCGGGCCCAATCCTTTATCATATTTTTTTTCCACTGTGACAGAACCATGTGTTGAGTGCGTACCCAAAAAAAATCATTGTACTTTGCAAAATTATAATCACCCCCGGGCTTCTTTTTCACCTCAACGAACTCAAGGGCAACAGGCACTTCATCGGTCATTTTCAATTTCCCGTTTTGTTCCTTACCCGAATACAGGTAGCGACAGTGTGAAGGAATCCGTTCGACCGGTATCATAACAGAATCCCCTCCAAAATCTCCCGCCACCCCAATGATAAAAGTATCTGTCTTCGACCGTGCCTGGGAGGGAGTTATCTCGAACCTGAAATACGGATCCTCATAACCGGTATACGTTCCATTTAAAATTCCACGCTTGACATCCTGCCAGAAAAAATCGAAATTATTTTCCATGCCACGGTCCTGGTCTATACAGATCAGCCGGGTGAATTGCACATTTGTCGTACGGTCAATAAAAAGTCGCTCCAAAAAAATCACTTCGCTGTCGTTAAGAACTCCACCCAGTTCATCCAGCGAAAGCCACAAGTAGGAATTTTCCCGGGTTGACGGTGAAATATAATTGCGGCCATTTTCCTGGCGCAGGAAATAAGAAACGGGGACGGTAAGCGGGATCATTGCCGTATCGGGACCGGAAGGCGGGGCATTGGTATTCTGGATCACCCTTCTTTCAAAAAAGTGCCCGAGGATATCCGCACCCGTTGCCGGGCGCAAATTATCCGTGTAAGGCTTGAGCAAGGGAGTGCTTCCATCGTGTTTCAGCAGCGAAGCAACCAGTTTATCACTTATATCCCGGAATTGCGGGTTGATCACCGAATCGTGTTCGATGAAGAACTCAGGATACTTGTTTTGGGAAAAAGAAAAAAGAGAAGCGAGAAAGAAACAAATGAAGAAAGAGATACAAGAGGATGTTCTCATAAAAAAGGGTTTATTCCATAACCCCGCTTTTGTAAAAAGTAACACAGGCTTCATTAAAACGTCAGGTGGAAAAGCCTGACGTCACAAAAAAAATCCCCCGAAAATTCGGGGGATCCAAAAATCATCTTTATTTATCCGAGTGCGATGCGCTTGAACCCGGTAACAGTAAGGTCCTTGTCGGTTTCCTTAATGTACTGTCCAACCGTTTTCTTGCTGTCCTTGATGAACTCCTGGTTCAGCAGGGTCGACTCCTTATAGAATTTGTTGATCTTGCCTTGTGCGATCTTCTCCACCATATCTTCAGGTTTTCCTTCCTGGCGGATCTGTTCTTTCGCGATCTCGAGTTCACGCTCAAGCATTTTCGGGTCTACATCGTTACGGTCAACAGCAACGGGCGCCATTGCAGCTACCTGCATCGCTATGTCCTTGGCCACATCCTCTTTCAGGCTGTCTTTGTTGAATCCAACAATGGTGGCAAGTTTATTTCCGGGGTGATTGTAAGCGATCACTTTTGATGCTTCCACCACTTCGTATTTGCTCACATCTATCTTCTCCCCGATCTTACCTACATATTCCATTACCTTATCACCGATGGAAACACCATTTCCCGCATAAGGAAGCGCTTTGAGTGCCTCCACGCTGCCGGGTTGTTTTTCCAATGCGATGTTTGCAATGGTATTGGCGAAATTGGTGAAGTCCTCGTTCTTCGCCACGAAATCGGTCTCGCAGTTCACTACCACAAGCACTCCTTTTTTACCATCGGGAGTAACTTTAGCGATCACCAGGCCTTCTTTCGCATCGCGGTCGGCACGGTTGCTCGCCACTTTTTGTCCCTTCTTTCGAAGGAAATCGATCGCCTGTTCGAAATCACCGTTGGCTTCTTCGAGGGCCTTTTTGCAGTCCATCATTCCCGCCCCGGTCATCTGCCTCAGTTTATTTACTTCTGCTGCTGTAATAGCCATTGTATTCAAAAATTAAATTCTACGCTTAAAAAATTATTCTTTCTTCTTCACTTTTTTCACTGCAGGAACAACCTTCTTCTTTTCCTTGCCGCCTTCCACTTCATCATCCAGCCCTGCTTCGATAAGTTCAAGACGCTTAGCCTGTTTTGCCTCGTCATTTGTCTCATCGCCTTTTTCTTTGTCCTCGGCTTCTTTATCCTTATCGATCTTACGATCGGCAAGACCTTCTTCAACAGCTTTCGTGATCAAGGTCATGATGAGCTCAATGGAAGTAGAAGCATCATCGTTAGCAGGGATCGCATAATCCACCTGGTTGGGATCGGAATTGGTATCCACGATAGCGAAGGTGGGGATGTTAAGGCGTTTTGCCTCAGCCACTGCAATGTGTTCCTTCATGATATCAACGATGAAGATCGCTGCGGGAAGGCGGGTGAGGTCGGCAATGCTGCCGAATTGTGTTTCCAGCTTTGCGCGGAGGCGCGAGATGGAAAGTTTTTCCTTTTTAGAGATGTTGTCAAAAGTGCCATCAGTGCTCATCTTGTCGATGGAGGCCATCTTGCGGATGCTCTTGCGGATGGTAGCGAAATTGGTAAGCATTCCGCCCGGCCAACGCTCGGTAACATAAGGCATGTTGATCTTCTTCACTTTTTCGGATACAATATCCTTCGCCTGCTTTTTGGTGGCAACGAAAAGGATCTTTTTGCCCGAACGCGCGATCTGCTTCAGTGCTGCTGCGGTCTCATCCAGCTTCACCACCGTTTTGTTGAGGTCGATGATGTGGATCCCGTTCTTCTCGGTGAAGATATAAGGGGCCATAGCAGGATTCCATTTACGCTTCAGGTGGCCGAAGTGAGCTCCGGCTTCCAACAGTTGTTCAAAGGTTACTCTTGACATTCTATTATTAGTTTGTAGTTGTTTACTCGTTCTTTATTAAATATTCACGAGGTACTCGTGGATGCTAACGTGCATTTGTTGTTCGTTGTTGGTTCGCCCCGATTAACGTTTGCTGAACTGGAAGCGCTTGCGTGCTTTTTTCTGGCCCGGCTTCTTACGTTCCACCATGCGGGGATCGCGAGTCATTAAAGTGGCTGCGCGAAGAGCGGGTTTGTTATTGGCATCCACTTCTACCAATGCTTTGGAAATTCCCAAACGCACAGCATCAGCCTGCCCGTTAATGCCACCGCCATCCACGTTAGCGGTCACATCGTATTTCTCGGTATTGTTGGTGAGCGCGAAAGGCTGTACGATCTTGTACTGGAGAGTGCCTGTTTTGAAGAAATCCTTGTAATCACGGCCATTGATAGTGATAGCGCCTTTACCTTTCTTCATGTAAACTCGCGCTACGGCAGTTTTCCTGCGGCCTAATGTGATGATAACGTCCATTATTTATTATGTTCTTTAACAGTGTTCAACTTGATTGCTTTGGGCTGTTGTGCTTCGTGCGGGTGCTGGGTCCCGGCATACACATGCAGGTTACGGATAACCGCATCGCCCAGGCGCGTAGTGGGAAGCATCTTGCGAACCGCACGCTCGATGAGGAACTTCGGGTTTTTCGCCAGCACTTCACGGGGAGTGGAGAAACGTTCGCCACCCAAAAAGCCGGTGTAACGCTTGTACACTTTATCCGTAAGTTTTTTGCCGGTGAACTTCACCTTTTCAGCATTGATCACGATGATATTATCACCGCAATCCACATGAGGGGTATACCCGGTTTTATGCTTGCCGCGAAGTAAATAGGCCAGCTTGGAAGATAGACGTCCGAGCACTTCATTCTCAGCATCCACGATCAACCATTCTTTTTTAACGGTATCCTTATTGAGATAAACCGTTTTGTAGCTTAATGCATCCACTTTATTTCCAGTTAGTTAGTTCAATAAATTATTCCAATTCTTAAAAAGGGTTGCGAAGATAGGAAGGATTTTTGAATTGGCAAATAATTTTTAGAGGGAAAAAATGGCCCGGGGCCTGCGGGGAACGGGTCCTGAACTCCAGAATAACAAGGGAGACTTAGTCGGCTATTATCAATTTACCGCCCATAGAAGAGCTGCCGGGCATTAATATCCGGTACATATATATACCGGCAGGGAGATCGCCACGTTCCAAACGCGTTTGTTGGCCGGTGATCATCATGCGCTTTACCTCATTACCCAGGATATCATACAATACAAAAACAGCATTTGAGGTATTCACACTTCCCATATCGATGGTGGCGAAGCTGTTCACGGGATCGGGGTAAATGGAAGCCGCAGTGTTTTCTCCCTGTTCATCCACCTGGGTACCTACACAAAAATTGGCGCTGCCAGTGGTGAAGGACGAGCTGGAATAAACCGCTGCACTTATGTTGATCGGGGCGGGCATCATACTGAACGTATTGGATGTGACAACCGGTGAAAACACGGTGCCGGAAACTGAAACAAGTGAATCCGACACATTACACCAAAGCATACTCATCCATGATGAGCCGAAAAGGACATTGGTACCCGCAAAGCTGGAATCGTAGCCAGCGCCCAGGGCAAGCAGATCATCGGAATATGTACGCGCAATATTCATAAGATATAAATAGTCAGGATACGCATCCGCCACTTTACAGGAGATGGGATTCCCGTTTTGATCCATCACTACGATCATGTTGGTGCCAAGCCCGACCATATACCCATTGGCCATTTGAAGCAGCCGGTCAAATGATTGAATATTGGCATATTTTTTATACCAGATCACGTTACCTGAATTATCGATCTTAAGCAGGTAGGCATTTGTGATGAAACTGTTGTAATCTATATCGTAGCCTCCGATAATATTGTTCCCATCGTTTGTTTTAATAACACAGTTGGGATGATCGTATGAATTATTCCCAAACCGTTTTGTCCATTGCACCTGCCCGGTTGCGTCCAGCTTGACCAAAAAAATATCAGCGTTTGCCTTCCCTGATGCGAGTATCCCTCCATCACTGCAGGGTGCGGCATCAAACCCGGGGTTTTTGGGTTCATTGGGATCAGAAGTATAAGCTCCCGACCAAACCGTGTTTCCATTCGCATCTACACGCATAAGCGATATTCTGTCATACACGGAAAAAACAAGCAATACATTTCCGTTCGCCTCGGCATGCATTTGCGGAGCGTTATAAACAGGCGCGTTTCCCACCGAGTAACTTTTGTTCCAAACAAGATTTCCGCTGTAATCAAGATGGATGAGGTCATAAACTGTTGCTCCCGAGCGGTAATTACTGAGTAAAAGATGGTATCCCCCGGCAGGACTTTCCATGATGGTACATGCTCCAACGGCACCCGTATCGCTTGTGGCAACAACGAGGGATTCGCTCCACTGTACCTGTCCCGAAGTGCTCATCTTAACCACTATCAATGT
>DATDFI010000341.1:0-3240 GCA_036522695.1 Bacteroidia bacterium
AGGCCGGGGCCTTCGTAAATAAAACCGGTGTAGATCTGCACGAGGCTCGCACCTGCGTTCAGCATATTTATCGCATCCTCCTCCGAATGAATTCCCCCAACACCAATTATCGGGAATGCCCCCCCGGATCTTTCATGAAGGTATTTTACCACTTCCAGCGAACGTTTAGCCAGGGGTTTTCCGCTCAATCCCCCCGCACCGGCCGCCTCCACTTTTTCTTTTGCAGTACTCAATCCACTGCGCGAAATGGTAGTGTTTGTGGCGATCACGCCATCTATCCCGGTCGACCGAACGATATCCACAATATCATCCAATTGCTGCTCGGAAAGATCCGGTGCGATCTTCAGCAAAATGGGTTTGGGGTTCGTCCTGATCACGTTCAGGCTTTTCAGCTTTGAAAGTATAAAAGAGAGGGGCTCTTTATCCTGCAGGGCGCGCAGGTTGGGTGTGTTAGGCGAACTCACATTCACCACGAAATAATCCACATGGTCGAACAAAACATTAAAACATTTCACGTAATCATTTATCGCTTCTTCATTGGATGTGCTTTTATTCTTCCCGATATTTCCCCCGATTATGAGGCCGGGTTTGCGCTTTCGTAATCGCAGTACGGCCGCTTCCACACCTTCGTTGTTAAAACCCATGCGGTTTACCAAGGCTTCGTCCTGGGGCAGGCGAAACATGCGGGGCTTGTCATTTCCCGGCTGGCCTTTAGGGGTGAGCGTGCCGATCTCTATGAACCCGAATCCGAAATTGGAAAGTTCCTTGAACGCCTTTGCATCCTTATCAAAACCTGCTGCCAACCCCACAGGGCCGGGAAAGGTGATCCCGAAAATTTTTCGTTCAAGTTCAGGGCCCTTTACGCTATGTGTGGCCCGCACCAATGCACCCACGCCCGGTATCGCGAAAATTATTTTAAGTGTTCTAAAAACAATGTGATGGATGGTTTCCGGTGGGAAAAGAAAAAAAACGGGTTTAATGAAATAGCGATACATAAAAAAACAAAGCCCTTGATCGATTCAGGGCTTTGTGAAATTTCGTTCTACAGTCATGTTCTATTTGCAGCTCGCTGCATAGTCGGCTGCGTCTTCATAGCCAAGCGCTGCGGCCTGTTTGAAATCCTTGCAGGCTGTATGGTCTTTCATATCCTGCTTGAGCAAGCCTCTTTTGAAATAGGCAAGCCCATCCTCAGGCTTGATGCGTATCACCTGGCCATAATCATAAATGGCCGATTTTGAATTCGCCATTCCTTCGCAGGAATAAGCCCTGTACAGGTAAGCATCGGCATAATTATTATCCATTTGTATGGCTTTGGAGAACTCGGAAAAAGCCTGCTGGTGTTTTTCCTGGCTGTAATAGCAAAGTCCCTTTCTGAAATAATATTCTGCTTTTGAAGAATCGCGTTCCAGCGCTTTGCCGAAATCCAAAAGCGCTTTGTCGAATTTGCCAAGCGCATAATAGCACTGCCCGCGCTTGTTAAAAAGGTTTGCGGAATCGGGATTGAGCTTAATGGCGAGGTCGAAATCGTTGATGGCTTCGTTATATTGACCGAGGTTGAACTTGGTGGTCCCCTCTTTCATGTAATTCAAACTGGCATTCCAGCAAAAGTTCTCCTCGTACAATTCCTTGGCGGCAGCGCTTCCGAGATCGGCTGCGGTACGGATCTGGATACAACCTTCCTCTTTTTTACCGTTTTCCACCAGCATTTTTCCTCGCTGGTAAAGCGGGTCGGGATATTTGCTGTCGAGCTGGATGGCCATATCAAAATCCTGCATGGCTGCATCCTTATTCCCGGTATTCAGGTTGCACATCCCGCGATAGTAGTAAGGCATTGCCAGGTCGTTCCTGCGATCGAGCAGCTGTGCATTCTCCACCAGCGCCTTTTCGTATTCGGTAAGTTTATCGTAGGCCGCTTTATCCTTAAGATATTTATCAATGGTGGGTTTGTTTTTGCTGATAAAGCTGCTGAAATCCTGGAGCGCTCCTGCAAAATTCTTGGCGTCATATTTCTGGATACCACTTTTCACCATGGGGTCCATCTCCTGGCCCTGGGCCGAAGCGGAAAGGAATACTGAACAGGTAAAAAGAAGAGTAAAGAAATGTCTTATCATAGCTCAAAGGGGTTTAGACGAGCAAAACTATTAAAATTTCCAAATAGTGCTTAAACTTTCTTTAAACAGGAACTGTGCCAAAAAGGAGGAATTACCGCCAGGTATAACAGCGGTTGGTCGAACTCTTCCTGTGATTGTGCTTGTTGAAAAAGCGCTGGATGCGTTTGTCCATTTTTATTTTGGACTTCTGGAAGCTGTAGTTCGATTTGGCTTTACCGTTAGAAACATAACCACCCCCGGTAGAAATGAACTTTTGCTGCATGTTCATCGGGGGAGTATTCACCTGAGAGGTGCTGAATTGCTGTTTATTCCCGGGCTCGTTCTCGCTTATTTCAATGCCGGTGACCGTGGTCTGGATAACGAAAATATTCTCGTTATCGCTATTTACATTGGTCTGTACCTGGATGTTATTATTCAAATGACCACTGATATTGGTGTTCACATTATTGTAATTGACCACCTGCTGTACGGGATTGTTTTGCGGGTTATTTTGCGCAAAAGCAGATGCCGGGAAAAGGATCAGGACAAAAAAACGTATCAGCCTGGAATGTTTCATTGAAAAGATGCTATACAGCGTACCAATGCTATTGCAATTATACGACAAAAAGGCGGCCTTGTTGCAAATTAATATGAACAATTTGAACATTAAGGGGGTATTTTAGGGTGTTTGTGGAAAAAACCCCTTGGTATGCAACCATTTATTTGTATTTTGCATCTTCCCAATGGAATACAACAGAACAATGACCGATGAGGAGCTGGTTAAAGGCTGTATAGATAAGAAACCCATTGCCCAAAAGTATCTATATGAGCGCTTTTCCAGGAAAATGTACGGTGTTTGTTTGAGGTATACCGATGACAGGGATGAGGCGGAGGATATTTTGCAGAATGGGTTTATAAAGGTCTTTGAAAATATTGAAACATTCAAAGCGAGCGGTTCACTGGAGGGTTGGATCAGGCGCATTATGGTTAACACCGCTTTGAATCATTACAGGCAGAATAAAGCCTCCCGCATGAAAGTAGAACTCGACAGCGTGGATTACATGCTCGAAGGAAACGATCACGTTGACGGATCGCTCAACACGAAAGAACTGTTAAAAGTGATCCAGACCCTGCCTGCCGGATTTCGTGC
>DATDFI010000342.1:0-12069 GCA_036522695.1 Bacteroidia bacterium
GTACTTCTCGAGTGAACCATTGGTAAGCGGGTTGTCGCCCTTCGCGAATTTGGCAAGCTCCAGGTTCTTGGGATCGAAACCATCGATGTTAGCGATGATGGTTCCGCCCATCTTGAGCGATTTCAGATTTGCCTTGAGCGCAGCGGCATTCATCACCACCAATACATCGCAAATATCACCGGCTGTGTACACATTCACACTGCCGAAGTGAAGCTGGAACCCCGACACACCGGCCAGCGTACCTTGCGGGGCGCGTATCTCGGCAGGGAAGTTGGGGAATGTACTGATATCGTTACCCAGCAGCGCTGCGGTATTGGTGAATTGTGAACCCGTGAGCTGAATTCCGTCACCCGAGTCACCGGCAAAAAGTATAACTACGCTTGCAGCCTCTTTCGTCTCGGCCTTTTTTGCCGGATTTTTTTCCAATGTATCCATCTGTTCTTTTTCTGAAAAAATTAAACGGTAACCGCGCGCTTATGCAGCGTGCAGCGATTCTTTCTTGGCAGTGAGTTGTTCTTTTGATTCCACGTGGTCGGGGTCGGGCACGCAGCAGTCAACAGGACATACCGAAGCGCACTGGGGTTCGTCATGGAAACCCACGCACTCGGTGCATTTATCGGTCACGATGTAATAGAAGTCGTTTGAAACGGGTGTTTGCGCATTCTCGGCTTCGAGGGTAAGGCCGGTGGCAGTGGTGAACGTGCCCTTGGCGTTGGTCTTGTCGGAAAGTCTCCATTCCGAACCGCCTTCGTAAATAGCACCATTCGGACACTCGGGTTCGCAAGCACCGCAGTTAATACATTCTTCAGTTATTTTAATGGCCATAACTAGAGGTTTTAGAAATTAAATTGATTTAGCTGTTTGAAAATTGCCGCTAAATTTAGCAAAAATATCCTTTAATTTGGCGTAAAAATAATATTTGTTTTTACATGGGAAAGAGCGAGTTTTCACCAATCGCTCATTGTTGGGAAAGCGCTGTTGAACGCACGTGAAGCATAGACAAAAATTAATTTTAAGAGCGATAAAAAACAGGGAGGATATTTTGTGTAAGTTTACCCTTTCAAAAAAATAAAAAATGGGAGCAGGAGCATTGATCATGCTGGTACTTTGCGGGATCGCATTTGCGGGTGGAGGCATACTTCTTTCCAAGGCACTTGCCAAATCATCCAGCAACCCGGTAAAAGGTGAAGCTTACGAGTGCGGTATCCCCACTTCGGGAACTTCGTGGATACAATTCAATGTAGGTTATTATTTGTTCGCGCTTATTTTCCTCGTGTTCGATGTGGAGATGGTGTTCATGTATCCCTGGGCGGTGGTGGTAAGGCAGGTGGGCGTGACCGCACTGGTGGAGATACTTATATTTATGTGGATACTTTTTATGGGATTACTGTATGCCTGGAAGAAAGGCGCGCTGAAGTGGATGTAACCTTACCCGGTTCGGGCGTTCAGCCTGACCCGGCCCCTCCCAATGGAGAGTGATAAAAAAGGAACGAATATTCGCAGGATAAAAGATGCCGGAAGAGAAAAAGAAAATAGAATTTCCAGGTGAGGTGCACCAGACCGCTGATGGCGGCATACTGTTGACCAAGCTGGATGATGCGATTAACTGGGCGCGGGCCAATTCGCTGTGGCCATTGGTGTTCGGTACAAGCTGCTGCGCGATAGAAATGATGAGCGCTGCCGATGCGAAATACGATTGGTCCCGTTTCGGGTTCGAGGTGGCGCGTGCCACCCCGCGCCAGGCCGACCTTATTATAGTAGCCGGAACCATTGTGATGAAGATGGCTCCTGTGCTGAAGCGGTTGTACGACCAGATGGCCGATCCCAAATATGTGATCGCGATGGGTGCATGCACTATTTCAGGCGGACCGTTCTTTTACAATACCTATTCAGTAGTGAAAGGCGTGGACCATGTGATACCGGTGGATGTGTACATACCGGGTTGTCCGCCCCGCCCCGAAGCCCTGCTGCATGCCATGATCACGCTGCAGGAAAAAATAAAGCATGAGCCTTATTTCAGAAAGAAGAAGGAAGAGATTAAATGATTGCGTGAGGGATTGCAGCGGAAAGCCCGGTGGCGCGAAGAAGATTAAATAAGTGAAAGAATTTTAATGCGCCACACGCGATAATAAAAATTATCCCTCGACTACGCTCGGGGTTTTATAATGACTAAAGAAGAATTAAAAACATCTCTCTCCACGGCATTGCCATCGGCTGCGTTCGATGAGGCGGGTGAATTTTTGAATGTTACCATTTCCCCTGCGGAATTGCTTCCGCTGATGAATGACCTGCGCAACAAACCGGAATATAAATTCGATTATTTGTTTTGTTTGACGGCCGTGGACTGGAAGACCCACCTCGTGACGGTGTATCATTTATTTTCAAAGGAACACAAGCATACCCTGGTTGTGAAAGCAAAGATCGATGACCGTGTTGATCCCAAAGTGGAGACGGTGTGTCACATCTGGCGCACGGCCGAATTTTTAGAGCGGGAAGTGTACGACCTGTTCGGCATAAAATTTTTGAATCATCCCGACCTGCGCAGGATATTCCTTGATGAGAACTGGCCGGGCTGGCCGTTGCGGAAGGATTATGTGGATGAGAACATGATCGAATTATAGACATGAATTTTGCGCGCATTACTTTTAACAAATAACCTTTAAATTTTTCATGAGCAACGGGCTGATAGAACAGGATTACATGACCGAGGAGGGCGAGTTCGTCATCAACATCGGCCCCCAGCACCCGTCAACGCACGGGGTTTTGCACTTGAAAGTGTGGCTGGACGGGGAGATCATTAAAAAAGTGCAGCCGCATTTGGGTTATATCCACCGCTCCATCGAGAAGATGAGCGAGAGCCTGAGTTACCGCAATTTTATTTTTGCTACCAGCCGTATGGATTACCTCTCGGCCCATATCAATAACGAGGCCTGTGCGCTGGCCGTTGAAAAAGGTTTGGGTGTTGAAGCCACCCCCCGCGCAAAAGCCATCCGCATTTTGATGGCCGAGCTTACACGACTTGCATCGCATCAATTGTGGTGGGGTTGTACGGGACTGGATCTTGGCGCAGTGACTCCTTTCTTTTATGCATTCCGCGAGCGCGAAGCGATAAACGAAATAATGGAGGAGACCTGTGGTGCGCGACTCACTCAAAATTATAGTGTTCCCGGTGGTGTGATGTTCGACATTCATCCCAATTTCCAGAAGCGGGTGAAGGATGTGATCAAACAGATCAAAGAAAATACAAAGGAATATGATGAATTGCTTACCGGCAACGTGATCTTTGAGCAACGTACAAAAGGTGTGGGATATATTTCAAAAGAAGATGCTTTATCTTATGGATTGAGCGGTCCCACCGCACGTGCCTCGGGCGTGAGCTGCGATGTGCGCAAGTGGTTCCCCTATGAAGGGTACGATAAACTCGATTTTAAAGAAGTGCTGATGGATGGTGGCGATTGCTATGCGCGTTACATGTGCCGGATGGAAGAGATGAAGCAATCGGTACATATTATCGAACAGCTGATCGACAATATCCCGGAGGGAGAATTCCAGGCGAAAACCAAACAGGTGATCAAATTGCCGAAAGGTGAATTTTACCAGCGGGTGGAAACGGCAAGAGGAGAATTGGGTGTTTACATTGTGAGTGATGGAGCCGCTTCTCCTTACCGTTGCAAATACCGTTCGCCCAATTTTTCCAATCTTTCAGCATTGCCTTTTATGGCGAAGGGCGCGAAGATCGGGGACCTGGTGGCGATCATGGCTACGATAGACCTGGTGATACCGGATGTGGATAGGTAACTGGTTTATAGTTCGTAGTTTATAGTTCGTAGTTTATAGTTATTTGTGGAATGGCAACATTTAAAAAATTTGAGGAAATAGAAGCGTGGCAAAAAGCAAGGTTGTTTGCCCAGGAAATTTTTGAAATAACAAGGTCTGAAAAATTTGCAAGGGATTTCAAGTTGATCGATCAGATAAATGGATCTAGTGGATCAACAATGGATAATATAGCGGAGGGTTTTGGAAGAGGTGGGAAGCTTGAGTTTATTCAGTTTTTAGGTATTGCAAGAGGCTCTGCGGAGGAAAGTAAATCACAGCTGTACCGTGTTATAGATCGAAATTACATTAGTGCCGAAAGGTTCAAAGAGCTTTATGAGAAGGCAGATGAAATTGTAAAAATGATCAGTGGTTTGATGAATTACCTGAACCAAACTGAAATGAAGGGATTAAAATTTAAAAACCGGCACAATTAAATGTGCCGATAAATATATTGTTGTGAAAACTATGAACTATAAACTATAAACTCTTTTGCAAACCGAATTATTATATAGTCTATCAGGTTTAACTACGAGGATCCACAACTGGCTTTACGCGCATGTGGGTGGAGGAATGGCATTGACCGTTTCGGAAATGGTGATCGTGGGTGTATGCTTGCTGGGATTTTTGGTGCTGCTCAGTTTTTTCCTGGGATACATGGAGAGAAAGGTGGCGGCCTTTATGCAGATACGTTTGGGGCCGAACCGTGTGGGGCCAAAGGGTACCCTGCAGATCATTGCCGATACCATCAAACTTTTATTCAAGGAGGGGTTAACGCCCACTGCATCCGATAAGTTTTTATTCAACCTCGCTCCCTTTATCATGGTGATCACGAGCATGCTGGTTGTGGCGCCCATTGCTTTTGCAAAAGAGCTGCAGATATGGGACATCAGCATCGGTGTGTTGTATGTGAGCTCGGTCTCGTCAATGGCGGTGATCGGGATCCTGATGGCGGGCTGGAGCAGCTACAACAAATATTCACTGCTGGGCGCGATGCGCAGCGGGGCGCAAATCGTGAGTTACGAATTATCGATAGGCCTTTCGCTGATCACGATCGTTATTTTGACAGGCAGCCTGCGCATGAGCGATATTGTAATGAGCCAGGCCAACGGCTGGTGGATATTTAAAGGACATATTCCCGCGATCATCGCTTTCGTGATCTTCATTATTGCATCAACGGCCGAGATCAACCGCGCGCCTTTTGACCTTGCAGAAGCGGAATCGGAATTAACGGCCGGCTTTCACACAGAGTATTCCGGGATGAAATTCGCAATGTTCCTTTTGAGTGAGTACATCAATTTATTTGTGGTGAGCGCCATTGCAGCCACTTTGTTCCTGGGCGGATGGATGCCTTTGCACATCGGTCACCTGGAAGGATTCAACCACATCATGGATTACGTTCCTTCATCGATCTGGTTCTTCGGGAAAACATTTCTGGTGATCTTTATCATTATGTGGTTTCGCTGGACCTTCCCGCGCTTGCGCGTGGATCAACTGCTGAACCTGGAGTGGAAATATTTATTGCCCATCAGTATGGTGAACGTGATCTTGATGACGGTGGTCGCTATATTGGGGTTGTATATTAAATAGTTTATAGTTTTCGGGTCTCTTGTCTCGAGTTTGCAGTTTTGTGTTTGTCGTTAATAGTTTGTTTTGCGTGAGGGATTGAAGCGGTTACCCCGCAGGTGCAAGGATGACGCAGCACCGAGGAGTAAAAGCGTAAAGCCCGGCCCCGCACGAAAGCATGGAGCGAAGAAGAAATAATTTTGCGGGGACACGCCCGAAGGAAAAAAGGGAATAAGGTATAGGGGTATAAGGGGTAAGAGGAAAAGAAATAGCATGATTTAGGCAGAGACGCAAAATTTTGCATCTGTACATGAAGGAATTGAATAGTGGGCATTGAAAGAATTGGTAGTATTGGTACACATTCGTAATTGGTAACATGGGTTTAGGAGAATATTTTAAAACAGTTTTCAGATCGATAAGATCGCTGTGGAAGGGCATGCGGCTGACGGGATATTATTTTACGCATCCGAAGGAAATTGTTACGGAGCAATATCCCGATAACCGCGCAACATTGAAGATGGCGGATCGTTTCCGTGGAGAAGTGATCATGCCGCACGATGAGCAGAACGAGCACCGCTGCACCGGCTGCCAAAGCTGCGAGATCGCGTGCCCGAACGGATCGATAAAGATCATTACGAAGCAGGAAGTGCAGGCCGATGGGAAAAAGAAAAAGCGCATCGATACCTGGGTGTACCATTTGGACCTTTGTACGATGTGTAATTTGTGCATTGAGGCTTGCCCCACCACGGCCATTGTGATGGGAAAAGAATTTGAGCACAGTGTTTTTGATAAATCGAAATTGAAAAAGATATTGAACAAGCCGGGATCGAAATTGAAGGACGGGGTTGAATAGTTTACAGTTTATAGTTATTGCAGCAAATAAAATTATTTTTCTGACCGCGTCAACCATCATATTTTACATTTTAGCCGCCATAGTGCTGGGCGGTGGATTGCTGGCCGTTACTTCCCGGAAAATTTTCCGCTCTGCCATTTATCTTTTGTTCTCCCTTATAGGCATTGCAGGACTTTATTTTTACATGAACTATGAATTCATTGCCGCAGTGCAGATCGTGGTGTACGTGGGCGGCATTGTAGTGCTGATCATCTTCTCCATTTTTCTTACACACGAGGCTGGCGCTGATATGAAACGGCCGGCATGGACGCGCATCATCTTCGCGGCACTGGCTGCACTTTTCGGTTTTGCTTTGGTAATGATGCTGGTGCGCGATAATGAATTTTATCCCAGCGGTGCGCCTGCCGTGGATGCAGGAGCCGGAAGCATAGGTTCGCAAATGCTGAGCACTACGGAGCACGGTTACATTTTACCTTTTGAAGTGGTGAGTATGCTGCTGCTTGCCGCGATGATCGGCTGCATCGTGATAGCGATCAAAAGCCGCACACCGGGTACTGAAACAGCCGATAATCAATCCCGAAGGGATGCCTTCGGCACAACTGACAACCTATAACTGGCAACTAACAACCGTTAAGCAACAGCGTGAACAACATCGGCCTCGAACACATATTATTCGTAAGCATTGCGCTCTTTTTTATAGGGTGCTATGGTTTTATGACGCGCAGGAACCTGATCACCATGCTGATGTCCGTGGAGCTGGTGCTGAACAGCGTGAACATTAATTTCATTGCATTCAATAAATACTTGTTTGCGGGTAAACTGGACGGGGTGTTCTTTACCATTTTTATCATTACCATTGCGGCCGCTGAAGCTGCCGTGGCCATTGCCATTATCATTAACCTGTATCGTCATTACAAGTCCATTGATGTGGAGGATGCAGACCAGATGAGGTTTTAATTATGCTTGACACGAAATACATAGCATTAATTCCCTTATTACCGCTCATCACGTTCTTCGTGATCGCGCTGTTCGGGAAAAACTATTTTCCGAAATATTGCGGCCTACTGGGAACTGTTTCCCTCGTGGCTTCTTTAATATTGTCGGCAACCGTTGCGTACCAGTATTTTTTTGTAGCAGGACAGGTGAACGGAGTATACCAGCCCATCATCGCGTTCAAATATGCCTGGCTGCAGTTCTCGCAAAATATTTCGATCGATATGGGCATCATTCTCGATCCCATATCGGTGATGATGATCATCGTGGTGACCTTTGTTTCCACCATGGTGCATATCTACAGCCTTGGCTACATGCACGATGACCCGCGCAGGGCCACTTTTTTCTCCTTCCTGTCGCTGTTCACGTTCTCCATGCTCGGTCTCGTGTTGTCGAGTAATATTTTCCAGATCTATATGTTCTGGGAGCTGGTGGGTGTATCGTCCTACCTGCTGATCGGTTTTTATTACGACCGGCCTTCCGCTGTGGCGGCCGCCAAAAAAGCATTCATTGTTACACGTTTTGCGGACCTCGGTTTCCTGGTTGGGATTTTGATCCTTGCGTTCTACAGCGGCACGCTCGATTTCCAGACGCTCATTTACAGGCTTACGAATAATACCGACAGTTTACAAAACATTTGTGCGGCATCCTTTATGGGCGTTTCCGCACTCACCTGGGGACTGGTACTTGTATTTATGGGCGGAGCAGGCAAGAGTGCAATGTTCCCGCTTCATGTTTGGCTGCCCGATGCCATGGAAGGTCCCACTCCCGTTTCGGCATTGATACACGCAGCAACCATGGTGGTGGCCGGGGTTTACCTGGTGGCGCGTTTGTTCCCTGTGTTCTCTTATTGCCCGGCTGCGCTGGACGTGGTGATGTATGTTGGAGCGTTCTCTTCTTTGTTCGCTGCGATAGTCGCGTGCACGCAAACGGACATAAAACGTGTGCTGGCTTATTCCACCATGTCGCAGATCGGGTACATGATGTTTGCGCTGGGCGTGGCTCGTTACGGAGGCGAAAGCGGTTTGGGTTACATGGCTGCCATGTTCCATTTGTTCACACATGCTATGTTCAAGGCGCTCCTGTTCCTCGGTGCCGGTGCGGTGATCCACTATGTACACAGTAACGAGATGAAGGATATGGGCGGCCTGAGAAAATTAATGCCGGTAACTCATCTTACATTTTTGATCGCCTGCCTTGCCATTGCAGGTATCCCTCCTTTTGCGGGGTTCTTCAGCAAGGAAGAGATCCTTACCGCAGCATTCAATCACAACAAAATTATTTTCGGGGTGGCGGTGCTTACGGCAGCCATCACCGCGTTTTATATGTTCCGTTTGTTCTTCAGCATTTTTTATAATAAAGAATATAAGCCGCACGAACACGATGATCATGGGCACGATACGCATACGCCTCATGGCGAAGCCCCGTTCAGTATGCTGGGTCCGCTTTTGATCCTGGGCATCTGTTCCATAGCTGCCGGTTTTATTCCCTTCGGTCATTTGGTGACCTCCGATGGAAAACCTTTGGAAACTGAATTCCATTTGGGCTTTGCGGCCGGCCCGGTGATACTTGCTCTAATAAGTATCGTGCTCGCATTTGTGCTGTACAGGAAGCAGAGCGCGGTTCCCGATCGTATTTCAAACGCGCTGAAAGGGATTTACCGCGCGGCATATCGCAAATTTTATATTGACGAAGTGTATTTATTCATCACGAAGAAATTGATCTTTAACCTCGTAGGAAAGCCGGCAGCGTGGATAGACAAGAATATTGTGAATGGAGCGATCAATACGAGTGCAACGGTCACAGAGAATCTCTCGGAAACATTGAGGCCCGTGCAGAGTGGTAAATTGCAGCAATATGCCATTTACTTTTTTGCGGGTGTGTTATTGTTTGCGGTGCTCTTTATTTACCTGTGGGTTTAACAGTATATGACAAATCTTACCATACTCATCCTCGTTCCTTTGCTCACGGCAATTGCGGTGCTGCTGTGCCGTAATGCAGAACAGGTGAAGTGGACCTCTCTTATCGGGTCGCTGTCGCAGCTCGGCCTTTCGCTCATGCTGCTGGTGAGTTATATGAACGAGCGTGCAGCGGGTAACAAAGCCCAGATGCTGTTCCAGCAAAAATGCAGCTGGTACAGCGCGATGAACATCGAGTATTTTGTGGGAGTTGACGGGATCTCCGTAGCGATGATATTGCTCACCGCATTCGTGGTGTTCACGGGTGTTTTGATCTCCTGGAAAGTGGGAACACTTACCAAAGAGTTCTTCTTTTTGCTTTTACTGCTGAGTGTTGGCGCATACGGGTTTTTTATTTCGCTCGATCTTTTCACCCTGTTCTTCTTCCTTGAAGTGGCGGTGATCCCGAAATTTTTGCTCATCGCTATCTGGGGCAGCGGAAAAAAGGAATACAGCGCAATGAAACTTGCGCTGATGCTCATGGGTGGCTCGGCATTGGTGTTGCTCGGTATGCTCTGTGTTTATTTTAATACAGACGATGGCAGCGGCAATCATACCTGGAACATGCTGGCCATTTCGCAAATGCATTTGCCTATGGACGTGCAGCGTTTTGCCTTCCCGCTCATGTTCCTCGGCTTCGGGGTTTTCACTGCTATTTTCCCTTTCCACACCTGGGCGCCTGATGGGCACTCCTCGGCACCTACTGCTGCATCCATGTTCCTCGCGGGGATCTCGATGAAGCTGGGCGGCTACGGTTGCCTGCGCGCGGCTACATATCTCATGCCCGAAGGTGCCCAGGAATATTCCGGGTGGATAATTGGCTTGTCCACGATAGCGATCATTTACGGATCATTCGCGACCATGATGCAAAAAGATCTCAAGTACATCAACGCGTATTCATCGGTGAGCCATTGCGGGTTCGTGCTGTTGGGAATAGGAATGTTGACCAAAACAGCCATCACCGGTGCAGTGATGCAAATGGTCTCGCATGGCGTGATGACGGCACTTTTCTTCGCTGCGATAGGCATGATCTACGAACGTACGCACACGCGACAGGTGGAACAGCTGGGTGGGTTATTGAAGACCATTCCTTTTTTAGGAACGGTGTTCATTATTGCGGGCTTGTGCTCATTGGGATTGCCGGGCCTGAGCGGTTTTGTGGCGGAGATGACGGTGTTCATGGGGTCCTGGGAAAGAGCGGATGCATTCCACCGCTTTGCAACCATCCTGGCTTGCGCATCCATTGTAGTGACAGCCGTTTATATTTTGCGTGCGGTGGGCCAGGCGCTGATGGGCCCGGTGGGCAATGAGCATTATTTGCATTTGAAAGATGCGGGCTGGAACGAGCGTTTGGCATCTATAGCGCTTATAGCAGCCATACTCGCTATAGGTATGGCACCTTTCTGGCTGAATAACCTGATCTCGCCCGATACGCAGATCATCATGGATAATATTTCGAGAGCGGCATTATGAGTCTTGACTTTTTCATATTAATGAAGCAGGAGCTTTTCTTAACGCTCATCATCTTCGTTTTGCTTACGCTGAAGGTGGTGGATGGCATTAAGAAAAATCCGACCGTGATCCATTTTACCAATTTTTTACTGTTAGTGAATTTTATTCTTGGATTTTTAGGTAACAAGGAAGGCGAATTGTTCAGCGGCATGTTTCACACGAACGGCATTCTTGCCGTTGAAAAGAGCATTTTGAATTTAGGAACGCTTATCATTTCCATGCAGGCTTTCGATTGGCTGAAGGACCACAAGCACGTGTATGAATTTTACATTTTGTTGTTGTGCACGCTGCTCGGAATGTTCTTCATGATCTCTTCCAATAATTTCCTGATGTTCTATTTAGGCCTCGAACTTTCATCCATTCCATTGGCTGCCCTGGTGAATTTCGATCTGGGCAAACTGCGTTCATCGGAAGGCGCTGTGAAGATGATCCTATCTTCGGCTTTCGCATCGGGGATCATGCTGTTCGGTATTTCCATTCTTTATGGAACTACGGGCACACTCAATTTTTCGGAGATGCAGCCTTACCTTACAGGGAATAAACTGCAGTTGCTCGGCTTCATTTTTATTTTCTCGGGCTTTGCATTCAAACTTTCGTCTGTTCCTTTTCATTTATGGACAGCCGATGTGTATGAGGGCGCCCCGGTTTCCGTTACATCATATCTTTCCGTGATATCCAAAGGATCGGTGGTGTTTGTGCTGGTATCGGTGCTGTATTCGCTTTTCAGGAATTGGGAAGGTGTTTGGTACAATGTACTGTTCTTCTCCATTGTGCTTACGATCACTGTGGGTAATTTATTTGCGATCCGGCAGTATAACATCAAGCGGTTCCTCGCTTTCTCCTCCATTACCCAGGTCGGATATATTTTGTTGGGAATGACTGCCGGCAACGCGATGGGCACCACCTCATCCATTTATTTTATGATCGTGTACGTGTTCTCTAACCTCGGTGCGTTCGGTGTGATCGCGCTTGTTTCTACACAAACCGGGAAGGAGAGCATTAACGACCTGAAAGGATTTTATGCGAACAACAGATCATTGAGCTGGGTGATGGCGCTGTCACTGTTTTCCCTGGCAGGAATCCCTCCTACAGCGGGCTTCTTCGGTAAAATGTTTTTGGTGACGGCCGGTGCGGCAAAAGGTAATTTTATCCTGGTGGGTATTGCGGTGTTGAACATGGTGATCTCCCTGTATTATTATTTACGCGTGGTGAAAGCGATATTCGTGGATAAGAATGAGAATCCCTTACCGAAGCTGAATGGAAGCATGTCACTTAATATCGCATTGATCATTTGCGTGTTGGGCGTTCTGGCGGTGGGCTTTGCGAGCGGATCGTTCGAATATATTCACTCGCTGGTAGCGCAGGCACCGCCTG
>DATDFI010000343.1:0-2825 GCA_036522695.1 Bacteroidia bacterium
CGTATCATCGCAGGTGTAAAAATCAAAATCGGCCTTTACCTCGTTCTTAAAATCCTTTATCATTTGTTCGGTACTCGAAGTGAGCGCGATGAACATCACGCTGTCTTTCCTGCACAAAGCCGCCAGCTCATTCACCTTCCCGAACGCACTTCTTTTTGCATCCTGCAGGTCGTGGCAAACGAGGAAAAATTTAGGACCGGGGGCATTCAAAATATCTTCGGTGTATTCGGAGCCATCAACAGTATTGATGTGAAAATCATGAATGGGCGCCAGTACGGGCTCCACAATTGTTTTCGTTATGGTTGAATCGTGTTTCCAGTGCAGGGAATCCTGCCAGGGATAATTCTGCAGCGTGAATTCTTTCACCTCACCACTCTGAATATTCTTATAAAGCAGCACCGTTTCGAATTTCCCTTCTCCCCCCGGAGGGATCTTCATCGCCTCGATGATGTTGGTGCCGATCCTATAAGGGCGGAAATCGAGAATGGGAAGATAATTATACGTGTAGAGCGGGAACAATACCGACAATCCAGCGAATGAAACAAACGCGATCTTTTCGGGCCGGGCAGAGAACAAAGGTGAGATCCTTTTGCGACCGAGAAAAAGCAATAGGATAAGTACCAGCAAGGTCACATCTTTCCAAAAAGAGGTCCACGGTGTGAGATGCATAAAATCACCAAAACAACCGCAATCCGTCACCTTATTATATTTTGCAGAATAGAATGTTAAAAAAGTAAAGAACACGATCATTGCCAGTGAAAGCCACAGGGCGAGCATTTTTTTTGCCCCTATAAGGATCATGAACCCAACCAGGATTTCAAAAATCAATACAAGAAAAGCAAGCAACAGTGCGTGACGGTGCAAAAACTGCATCACCTTATTGTAAAACGAATCACGGGTAACCACATCCCATGAAATGTGCTTTTCAGTACCAACTTGCTTAGGGCTGATGATAGTATCAGTGGTGTTGGCGGTCGTTTTGATGACCGTATCAGCTCCCATGATGGGCACATCGGTCACCTTTTTTACCGAATCCACATCCTGGAAGACCTCAAAATATTCTTCCATTTTATACGAGAAGCCGATCGGGTCGTTTTCCTTTATGAAACCGGAAAAGATAAAAACCGCTCCCACAAAACTCTGAAGAAAAATAACCGGAAGAGAAATAGAACGGTCGAATGCATAACGAAGCAACGTAAGCAGCACCGCAATACCTGCAAAAATTCCCAATAAGGTGTAAATGCTCATATGCTATTCCTCCAACCTGATCAATGCGAAGATCGCGTAATTGATCATGTCGTAATAATTGGCGTCAATGCCTTCCGAGATAAGTGTACTTCCTTTGTTGTCCTCGATCTGCTTGATACGCAAAATCTTCATGAGGATAAGGTCCGTGAGCGAACTCACCCGCATATCACGCCAGGCCTCCCCGTAATCGTGATTTTTATTTTCCATCAGCGATCTTGCGGAACGGACGCATTTATCAAAAAAGCCTTCCACCTCGTGGCCGGTGAGTTCGAGACGCTGGTCGTTGGCCAGTGAAAGTTGTATCAACCCGATCACCGAATAATTCACGATCCCGATGTATTCCGAACGAATATCATCGTCTACTTTTTGAGTACCTTTATCCTCGATGTTCCTGATCCTTTGCGCTTTGATAAAGATCTGGTCGGTAATGGAACTGGTGCGCAACACCCGCCAGGCGGTCCCGTAATCCTTATGCTTTTTCATAAAGATATCCTTGCACAACTTAACGGCCGAATCGTACTGTGTACTCGTTTTTGTCATTGTTTTAAATGGAAGGCGCAATTTACGATTTTTTTATGCTGAAGAACCTAAAATTCCCACATAACAGCCTCGACCTCACCACCCCGCGCGTGATGGGGATACTCAACGTTACGCCCGATTCGTTCTTTGACGGGGGAAAATATATTTCCAGAGAAAAAATCATTGTACAGGTCGAAAAAATGCTGAAGGATGGTGCTTCCATAATCGATGTGGGCGGGTACTCCACAAGGCCGGGTGCGGGTGATGTTCCGGTGCAGGAGGAACTCGGCCGTTTGATACCGGCCATTAAAACGATACGTGAGCATTTTCCTTCAGCGATCATTTCAGCAGATACGTTCCGGGGTGCCGTAGCGCGCGAGGCGGTTGCAGCGGGGGCCGGTATGATCAACGATGTTTCAGGAGGAACCTTGGATGAAAAAATGCTTGATGCTGTTGCGGAATTAAATGTTCCGTATGTATTAATGCACACACGTGGCAGCCCGCAAACGATGAAAGAGATGACGGATTACAAGGATGTGTTCGCGGAAGTAATGAATTATTTTGTGCACCGCATCAACCTCGCCATCTCTAAAGGAGTTACCCAACTCATCATCGACCCCGGCTTTGGTTTTGCGAAGACCACCGAACAGAATTACATCTTACTCAATCGTCTCAGCGAATTCCAAAAATTCGGTTTCCCCGTTCTTGTGGGCGTATCCCGGAAAAGTATGATAAACAAAGTGCTCGGTACAAAAGCAGCGGAAGCCCTGAACGGAACAACCGTTGTGAATACCATAGCGCTGATGAATGGGGCTGACATTCTTCGGGTGCATGATGTGCGCGAGGCCATGGAAGCGGTGAAAATTGTTAATTTCGTTAAAAGAGGTTGTTAGCTCTCTGCTCTGACAACTAACGACAGATAACCGGTAATAGTAAATGCTGATCACAACCAACTTATTCATCACCTTCACCTGGCTCGATGCGCTTGACATCCTGCTGGTGGCCGTACTGCTTTTCCAGTTGTACCGGCTGGTGAAAGGAACGGTGGCCATCAATAT
>DATDFI010000344.1:0-4006 GCA_036522695.1 Bacteroidia bacterium
ATCAGCTTTGATTACGATATCATCGGTTTTTCACTCGATTATAAATCGGTATCGGCATTTCCCGAGCGCAAAGTGGGGCATACGGATTATTATTCGTACGGCTTGAGTTTTACCACGAAGGGGCTGCGCATTGAGAATTCAATAAAAAAATACAAAGGTTTTTACGATAAGCATTCACCCGCCTACGATAGTGCATTCACGGATACGGGAGTTTATTATAAAAACCCTTCCATGTCGGTGTTCACTTATAAATCAAAATTCATTTACACGTTCAAAAAGAGGAAGTTTGCATTGAGTTCGGCCTATGCGAATACATCGCGCCAGCTCAAATCGGCATTTACATGGATGCTGGTCGGTGATATTTATGGGTTGAAGATGCATGCCGATTCATCGCTGGTGCCCCGCCCTATACAAACGGATTATGGCGCAACCTGGAATGATATGAATGATTTAAAGGTGATCGGCATCTCGGGCGGTGGGGGATGTTCGGGGACCCTGGTGCTCTGGAAGAAGATCTACGTGAATTTCCTGGCGGGGATCGGGATCGAAGCGCAGCACAGGAATTATTCCACCATGAGTGGTGACGGAAGCCTGGTGGTGTGGCAGCCTTCGATCGCGAGCGATTGGCGTGCATCCATCGGTTATAATGGAAAAAAATTCTTCATTCGCCTCGATAACACCATCGACTACAATTACTTTTATACCAGCGCCATTCATATCGCGCAGAAATTTTATTCGGGCGAATTCACTTTCGGGTACCGCTTTAAAGTAAAAACCCCGAAGCTTTACAAAAGATTCCAGCAAACCAGGATATACGGTTACTTTTGATAGAGGCAGGCACATATATCGAGCATGAAAAGTACGGCAAAGGAAAAGTGATCGCTGTGCTTGATCTGGCTTATGAAATTGATTTCGGCAAACGCGGGATCTACGAAATATCGAAGCGCAATGAAGATTCACTTACTGTAATTGAACACAACGAAAACGAAATTGACATGGATCAACTCGAAGAAACACTCATCCGCATTTTGAACGACTTTTCTGACCTCTCAAAACCGGTGGAGATGGGCGACCGCTGGGATGGCGGCACAATTGTTTTGAAGCCGGCCAACCCGAACCAGAAAGCGAAAGAAATCCCGATCGAGACCTTTTTTCATAAGATCGTGATGGTGCGGGACCGGCTCCGTGTGCTGGAGCAGAACATCAACAGCAATTCCAAATTGAGCGATGAGGATAAAGTGAATCTCCAGCAATATATCACGCGCATTTATGGAAGTCTCACAACCTTCAATGTTCTTTTCAAAAACGATGAGGACCATTTTGTGGGGGAAAAGGGAAAAGAAGGTTAAATGTTATTCGCAGGCTCCGAATAACCCTTACCCGCTTAATTGAGTTTTGCATGAGATTTTTTTTTGTGATCGCGATTTTATCCCTGGTGTGCGTTTTGCATGCGCAGGATACGATACCTGTGAAGCAGTATTATGAATTAGAGGGAAAGGGAGGGATACTGGCGGACAGCGTGCGGAGGGATTGGTTGGCGAATGAATACAATGATTTACTAAAGAAATATCGCGTTACGGTGAACTGCGCGCATTGCGATGCGTTTTATATTGAAGTGGTGCTGGATATTGATATCACCGGGAAACTCAAAGGTTATAGAGTGGCGAACAGCAATTGCTGCGATAAAAGGCTTGATGAGCAATTGCAGGAAGACTTCATGAAGCATTTCAAAACGGTGCGTTTTCCACCCGGATTGAGTGGCTTCAAGTGGCAACTGCGCCTCGGAGAAGTGTTAAAATGTTAATGGCTATCCTTAAAATTCATCGGTAGACCCGAATAGATTTAACTCTTAACGGATCACTCCCTTACAAATTCTGCATAAAATAATCCGTGATCTTGTGAAATAAATGTGCGCGGTCCTTTCCAAGTACATTGTGCTCATGGCCGGGATAAACAAGATAATCCGGGTAAGTTCCTTTCTCCACACATTTTTTCAGGAAAAGCAATGAATGCTGCCACACCACAACGGGATCGGAAGTGCCGTGGATGATCAATAATTTACCTTTTAAGTTCTGTGCGTAATTTAACAACGAATTTTCCTTGTAACCATCGGGGTTTTCTTTCGGGGTGTCCATGTAACGTTCGGTGTACATAACTTCATAGTAACTCCAGTCGATCACCGGCCCACCGGCCACCGCACATTTGAATACGCCCGCATGCCTTGTCATCAACGATGTAGTCATGAATCCACCGTAACTCCAACCGAACACACCAAGCCGCGAAGCATCTATGTAACTTTTGCTTTTCAAATAATCCACGCCTTTTAATTGGTCGTTCATCTCTTCGGTGCCGAGATGGCGGAACGTGCATTGTTCAAACGCGAGTCCGCGGTTAGCCGAACCCCGGCCATCAACCGTAAAAACAATGAAGCCATGCTCGGCCATATACTGGTACCACAGATCGGAGCCGGCCAGCCATGAATTGGTGACGAGCTGCACGTTGGGGCCGTTATAGAGATAAACGATAGCGGGATATTTTTTTGTAGAGTCGAAATCGATGGGGAATGTCATCCGGCAAAAAAGATCGGTGTTGTTGTCTGCCGCTTTGATGCTGAATAAACGGACCTGCCCGAGCTTGTAATCCTTTAATGGATTTTCAGCAGTAAGTAATGCCTGGATCTTTTTTCCTTTTTTATCGATGATGGAAATTTCGCGGGGAACGGAAATGGAAGAATAGGTGTCGATCAGGTATTTTCCGGATGGACTTAATACTGCAGTGTGTGTCCCATCACCGCTCGTGATCGCATCATCGTGTGAACCATCAATAGCCGCCACCCGGATTTCACGACCTAATAAATTCCTTGAATTCACTGCTGTGTAATAAACGTTCACGCCCTTCTCATCGAAGCCAAGCACATCCGTAACGATGGTGTAATACGCGCGCCTTACATTTGGAGCTGCGTAGTTGGTGAGTTGACGTACCAGTGTCCCATCGGTCTTATAGAGATAAAGATTGTTGTATCCATCCCGCTCGCTTTGCCAGATGAACAGATCGGGACGATCTTTCACGAACAAAGGAGGATGCATGGGATGAACGTACTTGTCATTCGTTTCTTCGAATAAAGTTCTTTCAAATTCACCGCTCGATACATTGTAGGAGTTGAACCACAAATGGTTTTGTTCCCGATTAAGTATAGCAACATAAATATGTTTTTCATCCGGGCTCCATTCGGGGTTGATGAGGTAATGATCTTTGGGCTCGCCCGTCTTGAGGAAAACGGTTTGTTTCGTAAACACATTATAAATGCCAACGGTGACCTGGTGACTGGTTGAGCCCGCCATGGGGTATTTGATATTTTCAGCGCTAGCGGGGTGTTGCGTGAGATCGACAATAGGATAATCCGTCACCATGGTCTGGTCCATGCGGTAAAAAGCAAGGTAATTTCCTTTTGGCGACCAGAAGGTCCCTTTGTAAATGCCCCATTCCTCGCGGTGAACGGATTGACCGTTGACGATGTTTTTGTCGGCATCGTTGGTGACCTGGATGTTTTTGCCACCGATCACGATGAACAAATTATTCTCTATGGTGTAAGCTTGTTTATAAGCGGACTTAAATTCATCGATGTTGGCCGCAGACGAAGGAGGATCATACGAATATGAAGTTGTGTCATGGACCTGTTGTTTTTCCGGCCAATAGGCAATATTCTTTTTCCCGGTAATGAATGAAAAAGTCCCTCCGGGTTCGAACTTGAGTTCCGGAAACGATTTAAGAGTGTCGAATTTATATTGCCTCAATTGCTGGTTGATCTTTGAAAGTGTAACTGCTTTTTTAGCCGCACCCCCGTTTTTTCCCATCATGAGGTCCGTATTTTTTTCTCCCGAGAGGAAGAAGTAAGTATCCGTCCCCGGGATCCAGCCCAACTGGTTCAATCTTTTGGGAGCGAGGTAGGTTCTTTGTCCCAGCACGGCATCTTCAATGCTGAGCATTTTGGTTTGTGCTAAGAGGG
>DATDFI010000345.1:0-3034 GCA_036522695.1 Bacteroidia bacterium
AGTGGACCAATGTGCCACGATAGGAGACCTGCATGAGCAAGGAGTGGTTGGTGGAGTACCCGGCACCGAACTTGAATTTGTGATAAGCCACCGCGAGTGCAGCCTGCAGGAATGAAGATTGATCCTGCAATTCATATTTCAGGGTAGGACAAAATTTCCAGGCGCGTTTCTCATCGATCTTTCCCATTACATAATCCCCGATAACAGTATAACGTATGGGAAGCCGCGATCCACTGGAAGTGAAACTCTGGTCGGGCTGCGTGAGGTGATGCGCTGAAAAACAAAAGTTAAGACGTGAAGTATAAACCTGCAGGCCGGCAGAAATATCAGGATAATTGATCTTTGTTTTGAATGTTTCGGGCTGCAGGAGATAAAGCCCCGCGGTATCAAACAATTGCTGCACGTAAGAAATATCCGCACCCGGAACGACCTTCATTTTTTTATCCATGAGGTCGAAGCCATGCGAGAAGGCAAGTGCGAAACGCTGCGTATTGAGCCGGTCCACCTGGTCGTGCAAATAGTAAAAGCCAAGGCCGCTTTTTATTTTATTCACGAAATGATCGTACGAGGCATAATACGTTTTATAATTCGCTGGGAGGCCCGGCCACTGATCGCGGAAGATACTGGTGAAGCGGCCTGCACCCGAAGAGCCCGCAAGCGCGGGGTTCACCCACAAAGGCGCGCTGTATGTTTGGGTGAACACCGCATCCTGGGCAAGTATTTTTCCCGTGCTGAAAAAAATACAAAATAACAACGGGCTAAGAGCGTAAAGGTTCTTCATAAGGCTAAAATATAATAAGAACGTGGCCGGCAGGTAATTATTTTGTACCCTGCCTGGATGAACTTACGGGCATTTCCCCCGGATGATAGTTAAGCACACCGCCCCACAGGTACATCTGGTTCAAAATAAAATCCCTGCGGCCAAGGGTGTAGCTGTTTGGGTTTTTCGCTGAAAAAATAAGCGGGCCCGGCAACACGGCTGCAATAAGCGCACTCTGTTCTTTTGAAAGGTCCTTCGCATCACGTTTGAAAAAATCCTTTGCCGATGCCTGGGCACCATACACCCCGTCACCGGTCTCGATCACATTCAGGTAAACCTCCATGATGCGCTCCTTGCTCCAAAATGTTTCGATCAAAAAAGTAAAGTACACTTCAAAGCCTTTCCGGATCCATCCCCTCCCCGGCCACAGGAAAACATTTTTTGCCGTTTGCTGGCTGATGGTGCTGGCCCCGTGTGTGCGCTTGTGCGTTTCATTATAATCCATCGCACGCTGTATGGCCTGGTAATCGAAACCGTGATGCTTCAAAAAATTCTGGTCCTCCGAACAAACCACGGCCAGTTGAAGGGTGTTTGAAATTTCGGAAAGCGGGACCCAATCCTTATGCAGCTTCATGGGCTTGCCGTTCCACTTCTGTTCAATGCATCGCCAAAGCATCAATGGTGTAACGGGAACGGGCACCCAGCGAAATAAAACAACTGAAGCGATGCTGACGATAAAGAACCACATGGCCGTTTTCCAGCAAATGCGCCAGGCTTTACGCAGAATAATTTTCAGGCGGTCTTTCATGTAATGCAAAAATAGAAATTAGCGGGGAGTGCGGGCCTGGAGACAGGAGCCTTCGCTGAACTACGAATGATCAACAATTAAAAATCAAAAATCCCAGGTCGGGCAAAAAGCACCGCTCTTGCGGTCATCATCCACCTGGTCAAGAAAGCGGGCGGGTGTCATCCCCGCCATGATCTCGAATGAGTTGGCGCCCGTTACACGGAACCGTGAAACGGTGTAATCATATGCGAGGCCTATAATAAGATTTTTAGAGAACTTCACCTGTAAAATGGCCGAGACCGCATCACCCCAGCGATAAGCCAGGCCCAAACCAAGGTGCTTCCCGGTGAACATCATGCAGGTAAAACTAACTGACAATGGAGAAATGAAATCGTACCTCAACTGCAGCGATGGCTCAAATACATAGTCATACGCTTTAGAAAATATTTTTCGCGAGGCGGTGAAATACAAATGAGGATAAAGCTTCATGGGTCCTCCGAGGCTCTTATCCCCCTGCACCACTTTATTCTTATACAATTGTTTCCCCGCCAGGTCGAGCGTAAGTTTTTTATAGTGGAATCGTAAGCCGGCACTCATATCGGGGAACATGGTGAGTTTGGGAGGATAAACATTCAATGCGGGATCCATAGGATCATAAATACTGGGGTCTATTCCCTGGAACCTGATTGCAGGACTGATCCCTAATGTGAGGTAACCCTTTTTAGCGGTTACCAGGTGGAACGCATAAATGGGATAAACGGTTTTGGTGGTCATCAAACCATTGAGGTCCTCTTCGATGTACACTCCCGCTCCATGCCAGAAATTCCGGTAAGGGCGTTTATAAAAACCCTTGTTCACGCTCACAAAACGTGTGATGGGCGCATTGTCGAAACTGTACCACTGCTTACGCTCGCCTGCCAGTATTTCGTAATCGCGGTTATCGCCTGCCGCGGCCGGGTTAAAGCCCATATCGTTGAGCATGTACTGCGTGTACTGCACGGCCTGCTGCGCCTGCAGGGGCAAGGCAAAAAATAAAAATATGTACACTGCTTTTTTCATCTCACAATAGTTACCGTGCCGTGAATGGCTCCTTTATTTTTTTCATCACCATCCGGCACCAGTACATAATAGTAACTCGCATCGGGCAAAGGCATACCGTTCCAGGTCCCGTCCCAGGGCTTGTACTCACCTTTTTGTTCATGCACCTTTTGTCCCCAGCGGTTGTAAACGATCAAAATAAAACCGGGGTAATACGAAATGTTACCGATGTCCCATTGATCGTTATAGCCATCGCCATTGGGAGTGAAATCGCGCTCGGGCGCCAAAGGGCAGGGTTGTTCGCGTATCATTACGGATAAAAGTGTATCGGTATAGTTAGGACCGTAAGTGATCTTAACGGAATAAGTGCCCGCATACAATCCTGTTGCAGCAGCATCTGTTTGTCCATTGCTCCATGAATAGGAAAAAGGGCCGGGGTACCCGCTCAT
>DATDFI010000346.1:0-5464 GCA_036522695.1 Bacteroidia bacterium
CACCGGGAACGCCAGTATCCTGTAAGCAGAAAGTAAATTCGGAACATTCCATATCTTTTCTTTCATGATCTCTTTTTTTACAACACAAAATTACTGCATCAATACCTGGTATCTCATTTCTTCTTACTGAAAATACCCTTCCCGCCTGCTAAACTTTTGCAGGAAACGAAATAAGAGGTTCCCGGCTTGCAATTTTTGCAAATACACGGGCGGCCTGTCCTGTTGATCGTGTACAAAAGCAATAAATGCAAATCCTGCTTCACTTCACCCGGTAAACAATTTCACAAGGACCACCGGTGAAAGTAGTTTTGACCTGCAAACACAATTCAGTTAACTTCGTGTTTCATCCAAAAAAATAAGGCAATGGCTTCATCCAGCGACAAAGTGAATAAGGCGCTTCACATTCTTAACACCATTCATAATGTGGACATTCTTATCGAGAACATCCGCAATAAGCAGAACGGGACCTATATAAAGGACAGCTTTCCCACGGAAGAGATGGCTTCTGCCAAAGGACAGGAAAAAAGGCTGGAGCACGTATATAAGGAAACGGGCAAGGGAATGGAGTTGCTGTCGGGAAAAAAGAAATTGAGCGATGGACTTTCGCTGGAAGGGAATATTGAAAATTACATTGGCATGACGCAGGTGCCCACAGGCGTTATCGGTCCGCTTCGCGTGCTGGGTTCCGCTGCCAAGGGAGACTTTTATATCCCGCTTGCCACCAGTGAAGGCGCGTTGGTGGCTTCTTATCACCGTGGCGCGAAGGCCACGCGGGTGGCGGGTGGCGTTACTTCCATTTGCCTTGTAGAAGGCGTGCAACGCAGTCCCGTTTTCAAATTCGCTAACATCGCAGATCTCGGCTTGTTCCTGATATGGGTGATGCAGCAGATCGACACTTACCGCGAGATCACTTCCAAAACGAGCCGTTATGCAAAGCTTAACGATATCAAGTCGAATATTGAAGGAAATCATCTGATCCTCACTTTTGAATATCACACGGGCGATGCATCGGGCCAGAACATGGTGACGCTTTGCACCGATGCGATCTGCAAATACATCATCGATCATTCTCCTTTGAAGCCGGAGTGCTGGTTCATTGAAGGAAATTATTCGGGTGATAAAAAAGCAACTGCACTTTCATTCACCAATGTGCGCGGGAAAAAGGTAACTGCCGAGGTGGAGCTCGCGAAGGAGATCGTGACGGGTGTTTTAAAAACCACCCCCGAAGCCATGGCGCGTTACTGGCAAACGTCCACCATTGGTGTGATACAAAGCGGTGCTATAGGTGCGCAGGGTCATTTTGCGAACGGACTCACGGCCCTTTTCATTGCCACCGGGCAGGATGCGGCCTGTGTTTCGGAAGCAGCGATAGGCATTACGCGCATGGAACTTACTAAGGAAGGCGGGCTTTATGCGAGCGTTACATTGCCCAATTTGATAGTGGGGACCGTGGGTGGCGGAACGGGCCTGCCTACGCAAAAAGAATGTTTGGAACTGCTGGATTGTTACGGAGAGGGAAGATCGAGAAAATTTGCGGAGATATGCGGTGCAGTGGTCCTGGCAGGAGAATTATCCATTGCGGCTGCCTTATCGGCCGGGCATTTTTCAAGCGCGCACCAGAAGTTCGGAAGGAAGAAAAAAGTGTAAAAACCCGCTTACTGACCCACTGGAAAAAATGAATGAGTACAGCATACCGGCCCAGAACAATGCAGGATTCCTGAAAAGATTCCTCATTTACCAAAAGGAGCGGTTCCCCTTTTTGGCGCACGGCTTATTGGTCGCCTCCTTCAGTTTTTCTGCGATCTCTTATTCGAGGATCTGTCGCGGTGCGGAGGGCTTTGTGAGCTGGGATAAATATTTCCTCGGCATTTTCACCACCATCACTTTATTTTTCCTGGTGAGGATCTTCGATGAGTTCAAAGATGCGGAGGATGATGCGAAGTACAGGAAAGAGCTGGCTGTTCCGCGCGGGCTCATCAGCTTCCGGGAGTTGATGACCATGGGCATAGTGCTTGTAATTGTCCAGGTCACGGTAAATGCATTCTTCTTTCCGAAAATGCTGGTCATTTATTTTATTGTGATCGCTTATCTCTCGCTCATGGGCAAGGAATTTTTTGTGGCGGAGTGGCTGAAGAAGCACCAGTTCTGGTACGTGACCTCTCACATGTTCATCATACCGCTCATCGATATTTATGCGAGCGGGTTGGATTGGCTGGCGGAGGGTGTGCCGGCTCCCAAAGGATTGCTGTTCTTCTTCGCGGTGTCGTACATGAATGGGATCGTGCTCGAGATCGGGCGCAAGATTCGCGTGCCGGGAAAAGAAAAAGAAGGCGTGCTTACTTATTCCTCCATGCTTGGTGCCGATCGCGCAGTGACACTTTGGATATTGATCCTTCTCATCACTCTTGGCCTTGCCGTGGGTGCATGCGCTTTCGCAGGATACGGCCTGCCCGCATTTATTATACTTGGAACGATATTCACAGTTTGTGCCCTCCCTGCATTTCTATTTTTTAAAAACAAAACCGAAAAAATCTCCAGGTCGATCGAGATCTCCTCTGCACTCTGGACCATCGCTATGTATTTAACGCTTGGCGGGGTCCCGATGGTGATGCGGATGCTGGGGCATTGACATGCAACTCATTTCTCACATATCCCAAACAAAAAACCTCACCATTGGCGGTAAGGCGAAGAACCTTTTCCGCTTGCAGGAGATCGGGCTGAATGTGCCCCAATGGATCGTGATACCGCAGGAAACATTGCAGGAGGTCGTACCTGAAGAAATCCAGGGTGGATCACGCGAAGGGATCCTTTCTCATCTCAACTCCTTCATGATCCCCCAGCGGTTCATCGATGATATTGCAGCACAATTCCCCAACACGATTTACTTTGCCGTGCGTTCATCGGCCATCGATGAAGACGGAAATGATTTCTCCTTTGCCGGCCAGTTCGAATCCTATTTATACGTAACGAAAGATGACCTGGCTGAACACATCAAGAAAGTGTGGTGCTCCGCCTTTTCGGAAAGGGTTTTCCAGTACCGGCAAAACAATAAGCTGCAGCAGCACTTCGGCATTGCCGTTATTGTCCAGGAAATGGTAGCGGCCGAATCGGCAGGAGTGGCCTTCGGTATCGATCCCGTTACCGGTGACCGCAGCGCAAAAGTGATAAGCGCTGTTTATGGATTGGGAGAAGGATTGGTCTCGGGAGAGCTCGATTCCGATAATTTCATTCTTTCTTCCACCGGCATCCAATCCCAGCTCGCAGAAAAAAAATTCCGTTTTGTAATGGACAGCGAGCTGAAAAAAGGAACGAAAAAAATTGAGGTCGAGACACGGAAACAAAAACTTCCCGCCCTCACCGAAAAACAAGTGATGGAAATAGGGCGCATCCTGGATGTGTGCGCCAAAGAATACGGCAAACCCCAGGACATGGAGTTCGCTGCCGTGAACGGCACGATCTACCTGCTGCAAGCCCGTCCCATCACCAATCTTCAGAAAACAGCGGACACAAAAGGAGAATACATTGTTTGGGACAACAGCAACATTATCGAATCCTACCCGGGTGTGACCACTCCCCTCACCTTTTCATTCATCATTAAAATGTACGAAGCGGTTTACAGGCAATTCGCGGAGATGATGAGGGTGTCGCAAAAAGATATCGATGCGAATGCCGATGTGTTCTCGAATATGCTCGGGCTCCTGGAGGGAAGAGTATATTATAATCTTTTGAGCTGGTATAAAGCCCTTGCCCTGTTACCCGGTTATTCCCTTAACGCGGGATTCATGGAAAAGATGATGGGTGTGAAAGAGCGCTTCGAATTGAAAGACCAGAAGAAACGCACGAAGTTCCGGGAGCGCATACGCGTGTTCAACATGATTCGCATCATGCTTAAAAATAATCGCGCCCTCCCGGCCATGCGCGCAACATTCCAGGCCGATTTTAACGGCACCATGGAACGCTATGAGGCGATAGAACTCAGCAGATGCAGGCCCGAAGAGTTAATGAAGCTGTACACGGAATTCGAACAAACGCTATTGAAAAAATGGAAGGCGCCATTGGTGAATGACTTTTTCGCCATGATCTATTTCGGGGTGATGCAAAAGCTTATCCTGGAGTATAAGATCGCAGAGAATGTCAATATCGGGAACGATCTGTTATGCGGTGCAAAAGACATCATTTCCACGGAGCCGGTGCACCGCAGCCTTGCCATCGCCACCCTGGTCGCCAATGAGCCGGAGGCAAAAAAGCTCTTTCTTGAAAACAAAGAGCACATCATTCTAAAAGAACTGGAAAAAGGAAATTTTCCGCAAATAAAAAGACTCATTGATGAATACATCGCAAAGTTCGGGGAACGCTGCGTGGGCGAATTAAAACTGGAAACCATAACCTACAAACAGAACCCGGCCGCTTTTATCAGGATCATCCGCTCATATGTTGAGCAGGGCGTGACCTCTGAAAACGCCAGCAATAATATTGAGGCGGGGCTCCGGAAGAATGCTGAAGAAAAAGTGCGCATTGCCCTGCGCGGGAGATTCTTCAAAAAAAAACTTTTCAATTACTTTCTTAAACGCGCTCGTGTGCTGGTAAGCCAGCGCGAGAACCTCCGCTATGAGCGTACGCGCGGCTTCGGAATGGTACGCCAGATCTTTTGTGCCATTGGCCAGCGCTTTTATGCGGAAGGTATCATTGAACATCCCCGCGATATCTTTTACCTCACCAAAGAAGAGATCTTCGACCACATCAAAGGAACGTCAGTAAATGGAGACATTAAAAAGCTGGCCGCCTTTCGAAAAGAAGAATTCGCCTCGTTCGAAAAGAAAAATCTATCGGAGCGCATCGTTACTTACGGCACTGTTTATCACGCCAACAATTTTTTCCAGCAAAAGAAGACAAGCATTCTCAAAGGCGACCTCAAAGGCATAGGCTGTTGCCCGGGCCGTGTAAAGGCAAAAGTCCGCGTGGTAAAAGATCCCAACGAAGTGGAAAATCTCGATGGCGATATTCTCGTTACCTCGAGCACCGACCCGGGATGGGTAACGCTCTTCCCCACCGCATCGGCCATCCTGGTGGAAAGAGGAAGCTTGCTGAGTCATTCCGCCATTGTATCCCGTGAAATGGGTAAACCCTGTATTGTTGGCATAACCGGCCTGCTCGATATTTTAAAAACGGGCGATGAAGTGGAGATGGATGGAAGTACCGGTGAAATAACGATCATTAAGCACTGACCGCATGAGAAACGTCTCTTTCGAAAATCGCCCGGATGAATTCTGGGAAACGCTCAAAAAAAGAGTGGACGAATATTTTATTTCCAAAAATATTTCCACCTACGCAAACGGGGCCATGTGGTTCCGCATTGTTTTCATGCTGCTTCTTTTTCTCGTTCCTTACACCTTGCTCTTCCTGCTTAGCTGGACACCCTTTCAGATGTGGCTGATATGCGTGGTGATGGGATCGGGTGTGGCGG
>DATDFI010000347.1:0-5490 GCA_036522695.1 Bacteroidia bacterium
GGTTTGTGTCCGAGGTAAGCAGCCAGGCCCCGCCATGCAGGTCGGGAACGTAGGTACGGTAATCAACAACCGTACGGTACGTTTTATCCACGCCCACCTGCAACATCAGCTTCTCTCCTTTCACCCCGTTCGAAAAAGCAAAGGCCTGCACCCAGGCATATTTTCCATCCCCGCTCGCACCCTGCTGGTAACAATTCTCTTCCCTGGTAAATTTTCCGTTCTTATCCAGCGTAACGAATGTTGAATATTCGAACATGCCGCTGTAGGCCGCCAGGAATTTCTTTTTCCCGGAGGCGCAATCATTGAGTACCTGGATAGCGCCACGTGGAGCAAGGGGGAAATGATGAAGCTCCAAACTCCTGTTCACTAAAACATGCCGCGCTTCCCTTTTTTGGGTGGGAAAGATCCAAACCGTTCCATCGTCCATGTAACAAGGTGCGCTGTTAGAAAGATCGATAGAAGGATACAACTCTTTCATGTCGTAAACCGAATCACCTCTTATAACACGATACGATCCGCCATGTTCAGTTGAAAATTCAGAGGTCCACAGCTCAGGCCCGCAGTGTGTTACCAGCATATAACGATTAAAAATTCCCGGGAGCTCATGTGCTCCCGGATCATCGATGCAGGCGAGCCATGGTTCATGCGGTTTACCGGTCACCAGCTTCACTTTATCATTCCCTGCATCCAGCCCGAACAGCATCCGGTTTTGCGCGTCACGCCCGTAATACCATACAACGCGTTTATCGAAAGCGTGAGCTGTACCGTCAGTGGTGAAGTAACGCAGGCCTGCAGACGTCCATGCCATGATGCCATCGCGCATTCCTTCGGTACTATAGATAAGGAAATGTGCTGAAAAAGTTTTCTCACTTGCCACTTTTTTATCTTTCAGCGAAAAATAGTGGATGGTAGTGGTGGTATCGCCAGGGAAAGAAACGGCCCACCATACCCCGGAAGAAGAATCCACATCACAAAAAGCCAAGCCCTTTTTTTCGGGATACATGAAACGCACCCTGGGAAGAAGCGATGACACATCGTATGTTCCTTCCTTCACCAGCGCGGTGATGTGATCGTCCTTATCGATCAAAACAATTCCCGACCCGGTGAATACCAGTATCCCTTCACCGGGTATTTTGCGGATGCTCATCACGAGTGAAGAGGGCAAGCCGCTCTTTTTATTGAACCACTTTTCCACTGTTCCATTGGCAAGGCGCACCAGTCCGCTGTCACCGCCAAGCCATACTTTACCATTCTCATCTTTCAGCTTGAGCTGTTTATAGATCGCGAACACTCCGCCCTGCACGCCCATCTGGAAACTGCGTGCACCTGTATAATTTTCTATCCTCTTGAATTCGCGCCCGTCAAAACGATGGAAAAAATTTTGGGAAGGATCGGTGGGCATAAGCCAGGTATAACCCTGCCCGTCCATGATGGCATCTGAAAAAACTTCGGCACCGTCCTTGAACGTATAGGTTTTTGTCTCTACATTTTCCTGCGCAAACAGCAGGACGGGTAAAAACAAAAATGCAATAAGGCCACTGCGAGGAAAAAACATAAAGAAGCTATATAAGCAAAAATAGAAAAATAGGTGAGGCAGAAAAATTATTGGCCCGGGAACATCTTGCCGGGATTGAGAATGCCGTTGGGATCGAAAACGTCCTTGATCTTTTTCTGCAATTCGATGGAGACGGAAGGAAAGGCAACATCCATATACTCCTTTTGCACCAGCCCGATCCCGTGCTCACCGGAAATGGTCCCACCTAACCTTACGCACAGCTCGAATATTTCACGGATACCTTTCGATAATTCCTTGTTCCATTTTTCATCGGGCATATCGCCCTTGATGATGTTCACGTGGAGATTTCCGTCACCGGCATGGCCATAACAAACACTTTTGAAACCGTATTTTTTCCCGATCTCCTTTACGCCTTTGAGCAGGACGGGCAATTCAGCGCGGGGCACAACCGTATCCTCTTCCTTATATATGGAGTTGGATTTAACGGCCTCGCCCACCCTCCTGCGCATGCGCCACAAATTCTGTTTCTGTTCTTCCGTATCGGCAAATAAGATCTCATCGCATTCGAATTGCGTCATGATACCGGAAACGATCTCTGCTTCCTTCATCAGTACATCCATATCGTTTCCATCGAGCTCGATGAGCAAATGCGCCTGAACTTCATCCTTAATGGAGATGAAAATTCCTTCCACGAATTTTAAGGTCCAGTCTATCGCATCGCGCTCCATGAATTCCATCCCGCTGGGTGTTATGCCCGCGCGGAATACGGCCGACACGGATGCACAAGCTTTTTCCGCAGAGAAAAATGGCACCAACATCACCACCGTGCGCTGGGGCAAAGGAATTAAACGGAAAACAATTTTAGTGACGATGCCGAGCATACCTTCACTGCCCACCATAAGTTGGGTGAGATTAAACCCGGTTGAATTTTTCAGAACATTCGCGCCCGTCCAGATGATCTCGCCCGTTGGTAAAACAACTTCGAGGTTCAGCACATATTCTTTGGTAGTACCGTATTTCACCGCTTTGGGTCCGCCCGAGGAGAGCGCAATGTTGCCACCGAGAAAGCAACTGCCTTTACTTGCCGGATCGGGAGGATAAAAAAGCCCTTTTTCCTTCACCGCATTTTGAAATACTTCGTTGATCACTCCCGGCTCAACAGTGGCCTGGAGGTTACGTTCATCGATCTGCAAAATTTTATTGAAGCGCTCCACGGAAAGGACCACGCCCCCGTGAATGGGGAGTGCGGCCCCGCTCAGACCTGTGCCGGCCGCGCGGGGGGTGACGGGAATAAGTTCACGATTACAGATCTTAAGGATGGCCGAAATTTCTTCAGGAGTTCCAGGTTTCAAAACCACTTCCGGTAAATACAAAAGGTCTTCGGTCTCATCATGGCCATAATTTTCCAGTGATTCACGTGATGTTAAAACATTTTCCTTCCCTACAATTCTTTCGAATTCGGTAATAATTGCCGGTGTAAGTTTTTGGAAAGCCATCGGGACAAAAGTAACTATAATGGAAGAACCAGTCATTATTTAGGAATTAGGAATCAGGATTTAGGAATTCAGGATTTAGAATCTTCTGTTCCACTGCATCATCCCGAACGACTCGGTCAGTCGGGCGGGCATCATCCATCAACCATCGTCCATCAACCATCATCCCTCCTATTTGCCGCTCATCCATTCCCCGTTCGTTCAAATCTTTATTTTTCTATCTTCATCCCTCCTAAACCATACTCCCTATGAAACGCAACATTTTCGTTCTCGCCCTTATACCTTATACCCTATACCTTATACCTGCCTTCACTTTTGCGCAGGTACAGAAAAAGAACATTACCGTTGAGGATATCTGGAAGAACTACGCTTTTTTCGGAGCGCAATTCTCACCGCCCGAATCCATGAAGGACGGGGTGCATTTCACCCAGCTCCAGTACAATGATGATTTCGGCTCTGTAGTGAAATACGATTACAAAACTTATAAAGAGTCTGGGACCATCGTAAGCGGTAAAGACCTGGATCCGGATGGAAAAAAATCAGGATTGCAGATACAGGGATATATGTTCAGCCCGGATGAAACCAAAATGCTCATCTGGAACGGGACCGAGCAGATCTATCGCCATTCCACGCGCGAGGGCTATTACATCTATGACCTGAAAACAAAAAAGGTGTGGCCGCTCTCGGGCGATGGAAAACAGAGCTATGCGCGCTTTTCGCCTGACGGAAGCAAGGTGGCCTTTGTGCGCGACAATAATATTTTTATCAAGGACCTCAGCACTTCAAAAGGTGAGAACCAGGTCACCATGGATGGAAAAGTGAACAGCATCATCAATGGCGCCACCGATTGGGTGTACGAAGAGGAATTCACGATGGACATCGGTTATCAATGGTCGCCCGATGGAAAACGCCTGGCTTATTATCGTTTTGACGAATCACGTGTGAAAGAATTCTCGCTCACCGAATACAACGATGCCTTGTACCCCACCCAATACAAATACAAATACCCGAAAGCAGGAGAAGATAATTCTATAGTTGATATTTACGTTTACGATCTCGCTGCGCGAAAAGCAAGCAAGGTGGACCTCGGCAACAACCCCGATTCGTATGTGCCCCGCATCCTGTGGACGGCCGATGCAAATACCTTATCCGTTCAAAAACTAAACCGCCTGCAAAATGAATTAGACCTGTATCTCGTGAAGTTCGATGACAAGGGCAACAGCACTTCGAACGTGATCATGACGGAAAAAAGCGATACGTATATCGAGATCAACGATCACCTTGTTTTCCTTGACAACAAAAAACAATTCGTTTGGTCGAGCGAGAAAAGCGGCTTCTGGCATTTTTACTTGTACGACATGGGCGGAAAAACCGTGAACCAGATCGACACCGGCCGTTATGACATTGTTGACCTGAAAGGCATAGATGACAAAGCGGGTTTACTCTATTACACTTCTGCAGAATCATCACCCATGGAAAAGGACCTGTTCAGCATCAAACTGGACGGCAGCGGGAAGAAAAAACTTTCTTCGGCCAAAGGGACCACGGACGCATCGTTCAGCACGGGCATGAAATATTACATCGAGTTCCATAGTGATGCGAATACGCCTTCTGTTGTTTCACTTCACACAGCCGATGGAAAAATGCTGCAGGTACTTTCGGATAATGCGAAGCTGAAAGAGAAAATGACCGGTTACAACCTCGGCAAAAAGGAATTCTTCAAGTTCAAAACCCCGGAAGGGATTGAATTGAACGGCTGGATGATCAAACCTCCGGATTTTGATCCCAATAAAAAATATCCCGTGTTCATGACCGTTTACGGAGGTCCGGGCGTGAATACAGTGAACGATGCATTTGACGGAGCGAACTATTTCTGGCACCAGCTCATTGCAGAGAAAGGGTATATAGTTGTATCGGTTGATAATCGCGGTACAGGCTACCGTGGATCACAATTCAAACACTGCACCTATCGTCAATTGGGCAAGCTGGAGACCATGGACCAGATCGGATCAGCAAAATATCTTGGAGGCCTTCCGTATGTCGACAAGAACCGCATCGGCATCCAGGGTTGGAGTTTTGGAGGCTACATGAGTTCGCTCTGCATCACCAAAGGCGCTGATGTTTTCAAAATGGCCATTGCAGTTGCTCCCGTTACCAACTGGAGATATTACGATTCTATTTATACCGAACGCTATATGGGGCTCCCGCAGGAAAATCCTTCGGGTTATGATGATAACTCACCTGTAAATTTTGTAAAAGAACTGAAAGGAAAGTTTTTGATGATACATGGCCTTGCCGATGACAACGTGCATTTCCAGAATTCATCGGAGATGGTGCTGGCGCTCATCAAAGCCAACAAGCAATTCGATTCGTTCTATTACCCGGATAAAAACCACGGGATCTACGGTGGCAACACGCGCAACCACCTGTACAATATGATGACGAATTATATTTTGGCAAACCTGTAACATGAATTGGGTC
>DATDFI010000348.1:0-5615 GCA_036522695.1 Bacteroidia bacterium
ACTCCACATACTCGAGGGGACCATCTTCCCCGCCAATGGCTTCGGGGGCACCGAGTCGCTTTTCATTTTTCGCTGCTGGCGTGGGCTTGAGTGATGCAATTCCGCACACCATGGCAGCCGACAAAACAAGAGCAGAAACAAAAGTAAAATTGGGTTTCATGGAAAAAGATTTAGGAATATCAAATGTAGTGTTTATCCAACGAATTACGAAAGCTTACTCTCCGAATTACTGTTCCCTCATATCCGTAATTACTCATCTTTGCTAAAGGATTTTAAGGAATTCGCGAGCCGTTTCACGGTTTCGCCAGGTCAATAGATCTTCTTCAGCTCCTCCACTATCCGGAACACGGCCGGGCAAACGAAAGTATTTTTGAGAGCGAGGTCGAGCACCTGGTGAAAACGTTTTCGGTCGGTGTGCGGGTATTCGCGGCAGGCAGTGGGACGCACTTCGTAAATACTGCAGTAATTATCGGGGCCAAGAAATACGCAGGGCGATGAATTCAAAACATAATCCCTATCCTCATCGATATGCAGATATCTTTCAATGAGTTCGGCCGGGCGTATACGCAGGTGCCTGGCGATGCGGTCGATATCGTTGGGACGAAAAATAGGGCTGGTGGTTTTGCAGCAGTTGGCACATTGCAAACAATCGATATCTTCAAAAGCCTCATCATTCAATTGATGAACGGTGTCGTCAAGATCGCGCGGTGTATTGCGCTTCAGCTTCGAAAACAGCTTTTCATTCTCCTTCTTCGCGTTCTTCGCCTTCTGTGAAAGTTCTTCCCCTGTCATCCTGTGAAATTACTAAATAAGAGGGTGAGTTGGGCGATTATGCTGGTAAAAAGCTTGGAAAAACTTCCCCGCTGGCGTAACTTTACTACACAAATCAAAAACGTACGACAATGAGAAGTTTAGGAATTGTGCTGGCTATAATAGGACTGGTCATGCTGTTGGTAAGAGGTTTCACGTACGTTACAGAACGGAATGTAGCAAAAGTGGGACCGGTGGAGATCAATAAAACAGAACGCCACCCCGTAGAATGGTCGCCTATTGCAGGCGCGGTACTGCTGGCGGGAGGCCTGGCAGTGATCGCGATGAGTAAAAAAGAATCTTAAGAAATAAATAAAACACTTTCGGGAAATTCTGTGGGTCAGTGAGCTGTAAAAGGATTCGGTGCCCTGGGGAAGGTCCCGGAAGTTTATTTATGAAATACAGAAAGCCGTAACAGCATTTGCTATTTCTTCAAAATCTCTTTTGCCACCGGCAGGATCAGGGTTTCCCAAATAGCATACTCCTTAGCCGATGGATGAAGCCCATCAAGCGCCACAAGGCTGCGATCATCCTTCATCGCCCTGGATACTTCAAAAAGATCGACCGTTCTTAAATTCCTTTTTTTTGCCTCATAAACAATGATGGAATTGAACTCGCTTATCCCTTTAGGAACATCACGTCCGAATGCGTATTTGGCGCCCGTGGGTGTGACCGAAAAATCAGGAATGGTAATGAGGATCAACTGGCCTTTATGCTTCAATTTATTTTGGACATGATCGAGTATATAAACAAGGTTCTTGTGAAAAGCACCTGAATCAACACCCTGCACCCAATCGTTCACGCCAATGCAAAGGGTCACAAAATCGGCCGCACTACGGTCGAAAACCGGCAATTCGTGATCGATAAGATCTTGGGTGGTCCAGCCCGTTCGCGAAGGATTGGCAACAAGATCCGTCTTTATCCCGGCATCGGTCAAATGTTTGGACAATATCACGGGCCAGGATTCGTTTGCGCCCGCCCCCTCGCAAATAGTATAGGAATCACCGAGTGCGCAGTAGCTGATCACGTTATTCTTTTGTGTGGGTTGGCCCTGCGCGCATGAAAGTAAAAGCGAGCAAAGCAAGGGAAAAAGAAAGCATTTCATGATACAATGTACGCAAACGAAAGGAAAATGGATTTGAAAAAGGATTCGATACATTTGTTCATTCATGCCGAAATCAATATTCTGTATACTTTTTCTTTGCCCGATCATTTCGATCTCACAAAATTATTCCGCACAGGAATTCAGGCTAACTCCCGCTCCTTCCGAAAACGATACCGCCTGGAGAACGCTCGACTGGTCAAAATTCGAATTCAAGGTAAAAATGGCGAACACGCAATTGCTTATAGAACGGTTCGAAGATGACGAAGATTCCTGCGGATTACGATACGGAAATGGAACCCTGGTAGGTTACGATCACGGAGAATTCGGGGGAAGGCTCGAATTCGTCCCCGATGATACCGCTAAGGAAAATTTGCTGATCAAATTTCACATCAATGTAAAGGCCATTTTCAGGTACAATAATTCCATTTGCTTTCTCGAAGGCTTGTCGCACATGGGGCTGCTGCGGGGTGGATTATATGAACTCGACACGACCAACAATGCATTTAACATCATACCACTCCTCGATTTTAAAGATGCGCCTGATGCCTACACGATCTATCATAATGATATCTATATCGCTACTTCTTCGGGGTTTTGCATAGTACACAACGGGAGCCTAAAGTGGGTCTGCAAAAAAGCTTTTTGGGATGGACTTTATCCCAATTCAGTGGCTGTGCAGGATGAAGAAAACGTTTTTATCGGGATACGTAGCGGTTACGTGAACCTTAACACCAAAAAGAAAAAACTACGGTTCTATAAATACGTTGGGAGCAATTGATGGGATACGCATCCTGTTAGCTAAAGGGATGCGTATTTAAGTAAGGAAAGTATAAATCCTCGCCCCCCGCTTTACCTTATACCCTTACCTCTATCGCTTCTGCCCTATTCTGTTATCCTCCTCGCAGAAGCTATCCTGTAATCCGGCAAAGGAAATTTGAGTTTTTCAAACTTAGGTTCTACATTTTTCGCGTAACGCGGGGCGCTTATGTTACTGCGAAGACTCCCGCTAAGGATGATGAGCGCTGCAACCGCAATAGATGAAATGATGAGTTCTTTTCGCATGGCCGCATGTGTTGGTACAGGTGAAAATGCCGTAAAGCCATGCCAGCGCGCAGGGCACTGATTGTGAAAGGTTCAAAAATGAAGGTGAAGGTATATTGTGCAATAGTTTCCCCGTTTTGGGAAGCAGGATTATAATAAGGCAAGGAATCCTTCATCAGCCGGGCTAAGCGCTGGAGAAATAAATTTCACCTGTGTCCCGCTTTCATCCACCAAATATTTTGCAAAATTCCAGTTCGGTTGCTCCCCGCTCTTTTGCGCGAGCCATTTGAATAGAGGGTGCGCCTCATCCCCTTTCACGGGAATTTTACCGAACATGGGAAAAGCAACACCGTAATTCTTCGAACAAAAATTTTTGATCTCGGCATCGGTGCCCGGCTCCTGCGCACCGAAATCATTGGAAGGGAACCCGAGAACGGTCACCTTATCGCCATGATGCTCATGCAGCCACTGCAATTGTCCGTATTGAGGAGTGAAGCCGCATTCGGAGGCCGTGTTCACGATCAGGAGTTTTTTGCCTCTGAATCCGCTCAATGAAATTTCTTTCCCATCTATGGACGTTACCTTAAAGTCGAAAACAGTATTCATGATTTTTCTTTAATAATAAACATATGTTCTTTCTATGAAATATTGCGGAAGCCCGTTTGAAAATGTGATGCATTGTACCCAATTACCCCTCTCATCAAATTTGTATGCAAATACTTTCTTTTCATTCAGGCTGCCGCCAGGCATGTAGCGGCAAAAGGAAATTTTATTGCCGGCAGCATCGTATTCGTTCACCATTGTGTTAACCATTCCTTTATCATCATACCACTCTTCTTTAACCACCTGTCCATTCTTATTAAAATGATAAACCATCCTTTTGCTCAGGGCCCCATCAGCGCGGTACTCGATCGCGGTCGAAGTACTGTCTGTGCGCCCGTAAACATATGACCAGGTACGCTCCGGTATCGTTCCCTCTTTCATATAAACGGTAGCCGAAAGCTTTTCGCAATCACTTCCATATTTGTAGGTCCATCGATCGATCACCGTGCCATGATTGTTCACAGCCTTTTCCTCCAGTAACCTCCATTGTTTGTCATACGAGTACAGGAATTGATACCTGCCTTCCCGCATTTCCAGCACCAGGTAGCCCGCATCATTGAATTGGAGCGTGAAATACTTTTTTCCTATCCCGGGGTCGGTCGGTTCTCCCTTTACAGGAGTACCCGAACTATCAACCGCACGATAAGAAGATTCAGATACGCTTTTTACCCTGCCGTGAAGACCAAACTCCTTTAACGAATTGGCGGTCCCATTGCATGTGGTATCATGTTCATTAAACGCCAAAGCAAAAAGAGCCAAACAGAAAAATCCCATTATTCAAAAATTTGTGGTTTTATCCAATCCCAGCGCAAAATTCCGGCCCATCATCATTGCAAAAGGAAATAAAGGCCTGAAGAGACCGATGTTGTTTCGCATGAACCTCCGGAAGAAGGAGTGACCTGCCATGAATTGTGTCATATTGTTTACGCGAGATACCGTTCGATGCAGATAATGCCTGCGCACATGGTCATATTCCTTTAATCAGCCTTCTTTGATATGCTTACTCAAAATATAGGCATCCTCCATCCCAAGGTTCATTCCCCGCCCGCCAATGGGAGAATGGATGTGTGCCGCATCGCCTATGAGCCCCACATTGTTTTTTACAAGTGATGCTGCAATGTTATGCGCGATATTGAATTTTGTTTGCCAGGTTATGGCCCCCGTTTTGGTATTTTTCGGAAGGTAATGGAGTACGTTCTGCAAATTGCCGGCCACACGCCAAATATTTTCCCTGATGCGGATCATGATCATTCCTCCTTCATCAAACAAACGAATGCTCGCTTCATCGGCCGGGACGGAAGTATCCAGCTCTACGTCATATAATTCCCAGGTCTCTTTGTAACGAAATCCCCTGAATTCAATACCGCATTGTTTCCGTATATCACTATGCGCTCCATCGGCAGCAATAAGAATACCGGAAGTGTGAAAAGATGCCTCACCGTTCTTGTTAAGCACCGAATTTATTTTCCCATCGCTTTCGCTGAAGGACATGAGCTGCGTGGAATATTCCACCTCTATTTTTCGTTTTGATAATTCTTCCAGTAAGATGATCTCGGATTCGCGCTGGGGCTGAACGAGGACAAAAGGGTATTTATGTTTTGCTTTGGAAAGGTCATTGCGTAAAATATGCTTATCGCCTTTCCAGAGATTAACAGCCGGCATTTTATGGCCGTTATCCAAAAAGCGTTTGGCAATGCCGTATCGATCCAGTATCTCGAGCGTGCGGGGATTCACACCCAACGCCTTTGAATATTTACTGATCTCACTTTTTTTATCGATGATGCGAGGACGGAATCCCTGTTCGGCTAAAAAAATACCGAGCGCAAGGCCCGAGGGGCCGGCACCGGAAATGAGGATCTCCTTTGCCGACAAGGTTATTTGTATTTCGCTTTATAATACTTCACCGTTGCGGTGATCATCTTTTTCAAAACACCTTCATCCACATCGGCCAGCCCTTTTATGTATACACAAGCTTTTGCAGATTTGTGCTTCCCGAGTTTCTTCAGCATTTCCTCTCTCCCTTCGAAATTGGCGAGGTAAAGTGCGAATTCATTTT
>DATDFI010000349.1:0-9184 GCA_036522695.1 Bacteroidia bacterium
GATATACGCCATATCCCTGCTTCCAGGCGTTATCCTCAATTCGGTAAAATAAATCTTGAACGGTCCTTGAAGGAGGCGGGGATAGAATATGTTCACCTCCAGGAGCTGGGAGGTCACCGAAAGGCTGTGAAAGGCTCTAAGAACGATGCCTGGAAGAACGAGTCCTTTCGCGGGTATGCAGATTACATGGAGACAAAGGAATTTGAAATGGCCATCGGGGTCTTAAAAAAGATGGCGAGTGAAAAGCGTACGGCATACATGTGTGCCGAAGCCGTTTGGTGGAGCTGCCACCGCTCCCTTGTCTCGGATTATTTGAAAGTGCGTGGATGGAAAGTGATGCACATCATGGGAATTGAAAAGGCCCTGGAACACCCGTACACTTCCCCGGCAAAAGTGAGCGATGGAAAATTAACGTACAGTAAAAACCCCGAATTGTTCTAGAAGCGGCTCAGGCAGTCTCAATATCCTCTTCTTCCACATCTTTCTTGCCGAGGCTCACCTTCGATTCCTGGTTGCGGAACAGGCGCTCGATATTTTTTTGGTGTGTGATGATCACCATGAGTGTGGCGAAAAAGCCGAACAGCACGAGTGAAGGCACGCGGGTGGGAAGAATGAACATCAGCGAAAGCGGTAAAGAAGAAGCCGCCAGGATGGAACTGAGCGAAACGTAACGGAAAGCGAAGAATACAACCGCAAACACACATACCGCTATCAATGCCGAGCCGGGATGAATGGCCAGCATAACGCCCAATAAAGTGGCAATGCCCTTGCCACCACGGAAGGCAGCAAGTATGGGGAAAACGTGTCCCACCAGTGCCGCAATGCCGAACGCTATCTGCATCTCGGTATAATCTTTAGAGCCGGGTGCTTCTACTGAAATAAAGAAAGCGAGGTTGGCGGCCGACCATCCCTTGAAAATATCGATAAGCAGAACGGGCAAGCCTGCCCTTTTTCCTAAAACCCTGAAAGTATTGGTAGCCCCTGCGTTACCGCTGCCATGCTCCCGCACATCTATCTTGTAAAAGAATTTACCTATCCAAACAGCAGTAGGGATAGATCCCAGCAGGTAAGCAGTGATCAGGCCGAAAACCTGGAAAGGTGTGATCATGGAAGGCAAAGATATGATAGAAATCATCAAAAGCAACCCTGATCAATTAACCGGCTGTAAAACAGTAGCTTGAGATGAAAAAAGCAGGTTTTTTACCCGTGAATGGTCTCCTTTTTACCATAGCGGCCAATGACCTCTGCTTCATAAGCCAGCCACTCTTTCCAACGGGCTTCCACATCAATTGTGGCCGCATATTTTTTTGCAAAACCTATAAAAACCGTGTAATGATTTGCCTCGCTTACCATCAGCTTATGGTAAAAGTCGGCTAGTTCTTTGTCCCCGATGTTTTCAGATAATACCCTGAAGCGCTCGCAGCTTCGCGCTTCTATCATGGCCGCAAAAAGGAGCCGGTCAACAAGGGCCATTTCACGGCTGCCGCCTTTTACCATGAATTTGTAAAGCTCATTCACATAATCGTCTTTACGTTCCCTGCCCAAAACCTTTCCCCGTGCCTTTATTTTTTCATGTACCATCTGGAAATGCTGCAGTTCCTCGCGGGCAATATCAATTAATGTATCCACCATTTCACTGAGTTCCGGGAAGCCTACAATAAGAGAAATGGAGTTGGAGGCCGCCTTTTGCTCACACCAGGCATGATCGGTGAGTATCTCATCGATATTACTTTCTACTATATTCACCCAGCGTGGATCGGTGGGAAGTTTAAGGCCTAACATTGTAATGAAAGATGTGTGATGGTTGATGTATAATGGATTACGCCCCGATCAAAAGGTATAACCTATCCCTGCAAGTAAACTCAGCCCGCCCTGCTTGATCCCGGCAAGGTTCACTTTATTCTCATTCGCGAAATGCGTTCTTCGCCAGTTCTTTTTGGAAATGTCGTATTCAAAATCACCGCGCAGCGATAAAACGAACTTTCCCAGTTCAATACGGGGATGAAGGGAAACTTCGGGAGCGAAGAAAGGATTTTTTTGACGAAGCAATTCATTCTGGCTGATCCGCAAGCGGCCGGTGTTAAAGCCAATGCTCATCTGCAGGTCGAACCGGTTGGAATTAGGAAAAATATCGAACCCCCAGCTCGTCCAGCCAAAAACAAAACCGTTGATGTTCCCTTTCAACGAATCCTGCACGGTGATCTGCTGCGGTACAACCTGGCAATAGGTGAGGTGACCGTCATAAGGCTTCCCCCTCGACTGATCGAAGGTGCCGGTGTAACTGATGCCCGCCAATTGAATGGGTAAAGAGGAATTAAAACTTTTGCTGAGCGTGTTGAACTGGCTGTAAAAATCGGAATTCAAACTTTTATAACCGTAAACGAGATCGATGGACTGGATGTGACCGGTAGGTACCACCTCTCCCTTTTGTGCCCGGGCTACAAAAGAAAGCGAGAAGAACAATAAGATAAAGGGAGATCGTATTCGTATCATAAAATAAAAAGGCCGGGTTGTGTACCCCGACCTTAAATTCTTGTTATCCCGATCTATTCGGCATTCGAGTTGCCGTTCTCCTGCGCTTCGGCCAGCTCGGCATGTTGCTTGGGCGACTCGTCTATCGCGGTGTGATTATCTGCCGCACCACGGGGAACATTTTTGTAAAGCACCATCAGGTCAACCTGCATCATTCTGCCGGTTTTATTGTCCTTCACCTTCGCCCACAATTCTATTTTACCGCGAATGGAACCTGTGGCCCCAAAGCCGGTTATCGTTCCAATAGTCTCAGCACCTTTCCTGGTCCTTATTCTTACTTCCTTGCCAATAAGGTATTGACAATTGTAAAGAAATTTCTTTGCCGGTCCGTACGTGAGTTTTGCCATGATGTTTTCTTTAGGTAAAAACAAATATAGAAATAAATAGAGTTTAAGTGCTAATTCTTTTTAAAGAACCCTCAGTCAAAAAGAGCTAAAAACCAGGACGGGTAGAGCAGCAAATAGCCGATGAAGAAGAACAGGAGGCCCAAACCGATCAACACCACCCTGTACCAGATGGGTCCGAAAAATGCATAGAGGTTCTGTATCTTACTGTCTTCCCAAATAGGTGCCTTGCGGAATCCCTGCACAAACGGGATGACCCCGATCAAAATGAAGAGAAGTGCTGCTTTTAAAAAATGCGGATGACCATCGGTGAACATCACCTTTTACTTTTTGAACATATCCGCCACCACTACATCTTTGGAGCCGGGGGTGTACTTATAAAAACCCTGCCCGCTCTTCACGCCCAGGTGACCGGCTGTTACCATATTCACAAGCAAAGGACAGGGGGCATACTTGGGATTTCCAAAGCCATCCTGCAGCACGCGCAATATCGCGAGGCAAACGTCCAACCCGATAAAATCGGCCAGTTGAAGCGGGCCCATGGGATGCGCCATGCCCAGCTTCATCACGGTATCTATTTCTTCCACACCTGCAGTGCCTTCATACAAAGTAATGATGGCCTCGTTGATCATGGGCATTAAGACCTTATTCGCTACAAAGCCCGGATAATCGTTCACTTCAACCGGGATCTTCTGCAACGACCTGGAAGCATCCATAATGGTTTTGGTCACCTCATCGGAAGTATTGTACCCACGGATCACTTCTACCAGTTTCATTACCGGCACAGGATTCATGAAGTGCATGCCGATCACTTTATCCGGGCGCTTGGTAACGGCCGCAATTTTGGTAATGGAAATAGAGGAGGTATTAGAGGCGAGAATGGTGTGCAATGGACAGTGCTGGTCCAGCTCGCGGAAAATATTCAGCTTCACCTCCACATTTTCGGTTGCCGCCTCCACTACCAGGTCGGCATTCATGGCACCGGTATTGAACTGCGTGAAGGTTTTGATGTTGGCCAGGGTTTTTTCTTTGTCGGCCGCGGTGAGCGTGCCTTTAGCGACCTGCCGGTCCAGGTTTTTCCCGATAGTGGCTACGGCCTTATCCAATGCGCTCTGTGAAATATCAACAAGCGAAACCTGGTAACCGTTTTGCGCGAATACGTGGGCAATGCCGTTCCCCATGGTGCCCGATCCTATAACCGTAATGTTTTTCATGACCTGATTTTTTTTAAGCTCCCGAATATACAAAAAGGAGGATTTGGATAACTCTCGAAGACAAGAGTTCGTTCATTGGTTTCAATGTTCATTATTCATTTGATCCGAAAGAACATGTGGAATATTCTTTATGCCCGCGTCCTTATCATAACCTCGTTAACCTTTTCCCCGTAAATTCGTATTACGAGTATACGCATGAGGTTTTTTACAATACTGTTTTTCTTCCTGCTTTTTTGCGGGCCGAAGCTGTTCGGTCAAACAACCATTGTTTACGGTACCATTCGTGATAAGGACTCGCATGTGCTCATCGATAATGTGAACGTTGGGTATGCCGGTAACAATTCCACTTCAACCTTAAAGGGATATTCGGTTATTGTAAAGCAGGATGCCGATGCGGTGATCAAATTCACCCGGGTTTCCTATTCTTCCTGTGTTAAAACAATAAATAAAGATGAGCTGGCGGGCAGGGACTCGCTGCACGTTGACATTTTACTTACCCAGGCCCCCATTGTACTGGATGAATTACCCATCTATGGAAAACAGAAACCCGACACGGTGGTGGGCAATAATTCATTTTTCATCCAGGATTTCGAATTCATGGGCAGCGACCTGCTCCTGCTCACCACCGATCGTTTTACGGATGGCTGGAACGTACAGCTCGCCACCGAGCAGCAAAAAATACTGGCGAAGGTGAATGTGCCGGTGAATGACGTGCTTCACTTTTACAAGGATTTTCTCGGCTACGTGAATGTGATCTGCAAGGAAGAGATATTTCGCGTGCAGCTGAACGGCAATATCCTTACCCTTCGCCAATTGCCCAGGGAGGATTTTGAATGGATGATAGAACCGGGTATCGACACCATTCATGGCAATATTTATTTTTCGAATTATCGCGATGATTATCCCGAGTTCCAGTATTTCGTGTGGAACCGTGACGACAGCACGCGCGCCATGCTGCGTGATATCGTGGACAAGGACCTCGCCCTGCAATATTCATTCGAGTACGATTTTTTGAAACCCAAGGAAAAATTATACGCCCGCAAGGTGGCGCAAAAAACAGGGATGGATAAGCGCGATGTGGCCGCCTATATGACGGATTTCGCCCATCAACGCTGGTTCACTCCTTTATATGCCCCATTGTTCGTGGTGCGCGATACGGTACTCATCTTCGATCACTACACCGACCGCATTTACAAATACGATCGCTCGAACAAGCTCATCGATTCAATAAATATCAGTTATCATCACCCTGAGAAATGGAAGGAGTGGAGGAGGCAGCTTTTAAAGGATGAAACGGGAAATTCCATTTATGGACTTTTCCTTAAAGGCGGGTACACCTACCTGAAAGAGATCAACACCTACACCGGGAATATTCAAAGTGTGAGCGGGCTTACTTTCCAGTTCGTGGATAAGGTAAAGGTGCGTAATGGTTATGCCTATTATATCTACCGGCCTTTCGGTTCACTGCAAACCAAATTCCTTTATAAGGAGAAGTTGGCTTCGTTGAAATAGTTTTCAGTCCCAGGCCCTGTGTCTCAGCTGACCTTCGCTTCACGTCCGTTCTCAGAAGGACCTCGTATCTCCCATCTCACGTCTTACAATCATGTATCACGCCTGATTTTTTAATCAACCCATTTATATTACCTTTACGCTTCTATAAACCTTTCAACATGAAAAAAGCAATGAAATATATCCCGGTAATAGCAGGTGTGATGCTGGTCACCCTGGCCTTCAAACCCGGTGCCGATGTCCCGGAAGAACTCGCGATCGGAAGCTCCATCCCGAAGGCGGATGTTAAAATGAAGGATGCCGTTTCAGGTAATGATATTTCCCTTAAGGATGCGATGAAGGAAAACGGCTTGGTCGTGATCTTTTCCTGCAACACCTGTCCTTATGTTGGCATGTATGAAGACCGCATGAAGGAAGGCTACCTCCAGGCCAGTGCTTTTAAAGTGGGATATATTCTTGTGAACTCTAACGAGGCTTTGCGCGATAATGAAGATTCATTTGACGCAATGAAAACGCACGCTTCGGATAAAGGATATAAAATGCCTTATGTGCTGGATGTGAATTCCGATCTCGCGAATGCATTTGGTGCTACCAAAACACCTCACGTTTTCGTGTTCGATAAGAATGGCAAGCTGGTTTACCGGGGAGCTATCGATGATAATCCTAAAGATGCAGGCGCATCAAAGGAACGTTACCTGCGTGATGCGATAGGTTTTGTGAGCCAGGGGAAGACCATGCCGAATAATTCTACCAAGTCCATCGGTTGCTCCATCAAAAGGAAGCAATAAAAAAATACCAGGATAGGTCCCTTCCGTTAGCGCGGAAGGGATTTTTATTTACTAAAATTCCGAGGGATGATGACCGCTATCGTAGTACCTGCCTGGGCCATATTCTTTCTTTTCTTCATCATTTGGATAGTATGGAAACGTCCGTACAGGTCGTTTGAATTCAAATCCAGGTTTTACAGGAAGGAGCAAAAAAAAGAACGCTTGAGAACCTGCTCGATGAAAATATCGACTGATCATTTTTTCTTTTCCACCCCGTGCAAAGCGTCACTGATCTTTCCCCCATTGATCATCTCCACATCCCCATGCGCAACAATGCCGTGCCATTTGCCGGTGGGGTCGTAAATAAGTCCACCATCGATAATTAATTTCCCGCCTTTCTCCACTTTTATTTTTGCGGTGGCCGACATGCGCAGTTTCGACCTGATCGTCCATGTCGCACCTGCCTTCACCACTATGTCTCCATACCAGCGCGCATCAAAATCCCAGGCCTCATCGTTAGTAATATGGTATGTTCCGCCCATGGCTTCGTCTTTCACATAATGCCGGGTGGTCTTTAAAGAAAGGGCACGGTTCATTTTTGCCATCTGCAAAGGAGAAAGATAACAGGCCCCGGCCCAGCCGCCCATCCAGTTATTGGTACACGTATTGTTTTTTGCAAGCGGGTCGCAGTTCCAGCCGCCTTGCAGCCAGCAGTTCTTTTTTCCTTCGCGCCCGAATACATCCCATAAATAATCCGATGAAGCGGTGTCGCAGGTTTCTCCATTTCCGTCATTATAAGTGTGCAAAAGATCGAGGCAATGTCCAAGCTCGTGTTTGAACGTGGAAAGGAAAGCCCAGTTGGGATTGGTACTGTCTGTTGGAATGAGTGCATACATATCAGCATCAAGGCTGCTGAGCGGAGAGGCCCCGATGAAAGAAGGAAAAGGAGGAGTTGCATTTTGAATGCCGCTTCCTTTTACCGGGATCAACACACTCAAATAGTTCAATCGTGTGGAGTCGATCTTTCGGATGTACGAAAGCATCGCAGCTGCCAGGTTAGATTTATAATAGGGCGACTTATCGTAAAAATAGATCCGGTCATCCACTTCAAGCCTGATCCTCGAATCCATGATGTATTCCGCACCGGGAATAGTGTCGCTGGGGGCGCATACGTTCGAAAGGCTTACATTCATTTCATCCACGCAGCGCTTTAGCCAGTCAATATCCTTGGGGCCGAGCGAGCCCGGCCCTGTAAAAACATGGATCGCTATCTGCACGGTTTTTACGGGAGTATTATCGGTGGGGATCCACTGCGAAAGTTTTTTGTACTTATTATTTACATAACCCGGCTGGCTGCCGGTGACATTTTTTATGCTGTGATGAAAATGAAAGTGGTGACGAAAAGCATACAGCCCGATGCCAAACGAGAGCAAAAAGAAGGGCAGTGATCGCTGGACCAGCCGGATCAGTGCGGGTGGCGCGAGAGGTTTTAAGCGAATAGTGCTGGCGGTGCGCATTCTGGCTATAGGATCATTTGAAGATAAGCAATCCCATCATACAACAACCGGGCCATTGGAAGTGATGAATTTCACTTCATCTTCATCCAGCAGCTCAGCGCAAAATGATCTGAAAATGTTTCGGGATGGGTATCGTACTCGTAGGAGGTCAGGCGCGCATCATGAAAAATATAATCGATGCGGAAAGAGGGGAAATCACCGAAATAACTTTTGCCAAGACCGCTGCCGCTTTCCATAAAACTATCTGCCAGGTCGCCCTTGATGGTGTGATAGGTGTAGGAGAATGGCGTATCGTTAAAATCACCGCATACGATAACGGGATAGCGGCACTGCCGTATGTGAGAGGCCACCGCATCGGCCTGCGGGGCACGGGCCACGAACGCACGTTTCATGCGTTTTAAGATATTCTTGGAACCTTCCACCTCATCCACTTCCTTATCTGAATTCAGGTTCTCCACAAATTTATAGTCCTGTTTGCTGAACAAAAAACTCTGCAAATGCATGTTGTAGATCCGCACGGTATCGTTTCCCACCAGCACATCGGTATAAATGCAGATGTTGTTGCTTCTCTCAGCGAATTCTATTTTGCCTTTGTTCACAATGGGGAACGAAGTGTAGGTGGCAATGCCCCAATGCTGGATCCTGCGCATCGTGAGCGTGAACTCGATGTGCGTATTGCGGGCATGGAGCACCTGCACCAGCGTATCGGTTGTATTGAAATAACCGCTGTCGCCCTGGAAATATTCCTGGAAACAGGCAATGGCTGGCGATTCGTGCCGGATGAAGGAGAACATGCGGTTGCGCGTTTGTTTATTGTGAGACCAGTTATAAAGATCGAAGAGGCGCACATTGTAGGACATCACTTTAAAGGAGCCGGCCGGTGCGTGTGCGCTGCTGAAACGAAGCTGGGCAAAGCGGGGAATATTAAAGCAGGTGAGGAGAATTGCCGCAAGGGGGAAGTAAACCTGCTTTCTCCAGCGTATGATCCAGTAAATGACAAATAAAATGTTAGCAGTTAAGATGAACTGGTACGCAATACCGAAAAATGCGATGATCCAGAATTTTTCCGGGCTGATGTATTGGGCGAGCCATGAAAGTATAAGTGATGCTGCAGCAAAAATATTGAAGAAGAACACGGTTTTGCTTATCCATGTCATCTTCCTCTTCTTTTTGCGTAAAGAAGGTTTTACGGTATTGTAGATCGCCATTCCTGAAATCTGCTATTGCAAAGAACGGGAATAATGGAAGAAGTACAAAGTATAGGGTGCCAGGTACGAAGTACGATCTTATTTCCCTTCGGC
>DATDFI010000350.1:0-2218 GCA_036522695.1 Bacteroidia bacterium
ATTCCACTACGCTGCCTGTATTACCGGAAAGGGTGAGTGTTCCACTGCCTGTACTGGCGCAGGTGGTAACTGCTGCAGGCGCAATTGTTCCTCCTACGGAAGCAGAGCTGTTCACTACCGTGTAATTACTGTAGGTATCATTCGTGCCATTGGGATCCCCCGCTAATGCTACGTTTGCCGAGATCGTATAAGTTCCCGCCAAACTCAAATTCGCAGTGGTAGCAAAGGTGTAAGTAAACGAAGTGTTGGGTGCAATAGGTCCAACTATCACTTCTGAGATGGGGCCGGCAGGTATAGGACCTGCAATGGTATAGCTTACGGGTACGTTGCTGATAGCCCCTGGACCAAAGTTGAAGACCGTGATGGTCACCAACTCCGCATTTGTGAGCGCACACCCCGAAACAGGAGAGGAAATGGATCCGTTCGGGGGAGCTAAAGCAGCATCATTCTGCGCAAAAGCTGCAGTAACGGAGAGGGCCAGTAAAAAAAGGGTAAATAATCTTTTCATAAAGGGTGGTTTATGTTTGGATCAAAAGGAAATACGTGCGAAAAAATGAAGGGCTAAAGTATGTAAAAAAAACTATTCGGGCAATTTGATGTTTTTTATTGGTATTAAGACGTCACCGCTCCCCCTTCGTTGCTTTTAGAATACCGGATAAAGAATGCCGCATATTGCTTAATTTCGCATTCTTCATATGGATACGGCAAGAGAACAGATACTGCTGCTCATCAGCACTCCTATATATGTGATCGTCATAGGTCTCGAAATGCTCCTGAGCAGCGTCCATCACCGGAAATGGTATACCACCAAAGGCACTTTCGCCAATATCTACCTGAGCGCATTGAATTTCGGTCTTGACCTAATGATGCTCGCAGTATGCCTCGGGTTGCTCGGGTTCTTCGGGAAATTTCAATTTTTCATGATCACCAACCCCTGGATATACTGGATCACATTATTGGTCGCTGAAGATTTCATGTTCTATCTTCTCCACTATATCGATCATTATTGCCGTTTTTTCTGGGCGGTTCACGTTACCCATCATTCTTCGGAAGAATTCAACCTGACTGTCGGATTCCGCTCTTCGGTGTTCCAGCCGCTTTACCGCATGTTCTATTTCATCCCGCTCGCATTGTGCGGCTTCAGGGGCATCGATATCATGCTGATGTATTCCGCAACACAGATCTACGGTATCCTTATCCATACCCAGGGCATCGGCAAACTAGGGGTCCTCGAGTGGTTCATGGCCACTCCTTCACATCATCGGGTGCACCATGCTTCCAACCCGAAATACCTTGATAAAAATCTTGGGATGATCTTTATCGTTTGGGACCGCCTGTTCGGAACTTTTGAAGCGGAAGATCCAAATGAACCGGTACGCTATGGGCTCACTAAAAATATAGAACACCCTAATCCCTTCACACTCGTTTTCCACGAATGGATCGAGATTGTTAAGGACCTGCGAAAACCCATACCGTTCCGCTATAAGTTACTTTACCTTTTCGGGCCTCCTGGCTGGAGCCATGACGGGAGCCGCAAAACATCAAAGCAACTCGAGCGGGAATACTATAGCAGCAAGTTTGCACACGAGCATGAACAACATCTTGTGAAAAAATGAAGCGACCGTTCAATACCGATTGCCCGCAGTTAGCTGAAAATCCGGTAATTTGTTCGGTATCAAAATAATTTTATACTTTAGTCCGCGATTTTTGACCCATACACTTAACCTAAAAACACTGATATGATCAGCAAAAAAACAGGGAGCATTCTTTTATCTGCCGTGCTTCTTACTGCATTGTGGTCTTGTGGCAACGACAAAACCACTGAGAACAACAACGGCAACAACACGGACACTTCTACTGTGAAGAAAGACAGCACCGATGATACCGAAGACATGAAGCAAGAGGGAGACGGTGTAACACTTCCTTCACCGCTGCAGATCGCTTATATCTTTAAAAAATCAGGACTGAAATACGTTGCGGGTGTGACCCATGATGTAAAGAAAAAAGACGATTACTCCACTGCCTATTCACAGTCGCTGGCATTGGGCGTTTACAGCTCCGACCTCGCGTATACCGTACTCAATAAGGAAAAACAGGATGCCATCAACTACATGAACGCTGTTAAGGCGCTTTCGGATAAGCTCGGCATGGGCACAGTATTTGATTCTGAGTCCTTACTAAAGCGTTTCGAAGCGAATATCGGTAACGAGGATTCGAT
>DATDFI010000351.1:0-8627 GCA_036522695.1 Bacteroidia bacterium
AAATAGTTACGCTCGCCTGCCAGAACGCAATAGCAAAATGCACAGTGTCGCACATTTCAATTCCTGTCGATCTCTCCGTTCAAAAGGTAAAAGAGTACAAAAAGAAAAAACAATTCCTCCGCAACAACGCGCAAATGGTCCCCAACAAAGCGGAATTGCTTCATGCGGCCGAGCTCATCGACAAAAGTGAAAAGCCCTGCATACTTGCAGGCATCGGGGCACGCAATGCAGTAAATGAATTGATCGAATTAGCAGAGACCATCAAGGCGCCCGTTATTAAAGCATTACGCGGGAAAGATCTTTTGCCCGATGAACACCCCCTTACTTTGGGAGGCATTGGCCTGCTCGGGACCAAGCCTGCCTATCACGCCATAAAAAACTGTGACCTGCTTTTAATGATAGGCACCGACTTTCCTTATTCCGATTTTTTTCCCGAGAACGCACAAACCATACAGCTCGATAATGCTTTTCACCGCATCGGGCGAAGGCATCCCGTTGATCTTCCTCTCGTGGGCGATACACGGCTTACCTTGCAGGAACTGTTGCCCCTGGTCTCCGGCAAAAAAAACGCGGGCTTCCTCGAGGAAAATCAAAAACTGATGGAAGAGTGGCTGAAGGAAGAAGATGAAAAAGAATTGAGCGGGGAAAAACCCATTCACCCGCAATCCCTCGCGCGGGCCGTGAGTGAGCTGGCGGCAAGAGATGCCATCATCTGCTGCGATACAGGAGAAGTCACCGTTTGGGGGGCACGTAATTTTCGCCTGAAGGAAGAACAACGCTTCACTTTATCGGGACACCTCGCCACCATGGCCGTTGGATTGCCGGCTGCGATAGGTGCACAGGTCAAATTTCCCGGCAGGCAGGTGATAGCGCTGTGCGGTGACGGAGGCTTCGCCATGCTGATGTGCGATTTCGCGACAGCGGTGAAATACAACCTGCCCATCAAGGTTTTCATCTTCAACAATTCCAAACTCGGTCTCATCACTATTGAGGAAGAAGCGCGCGCGGGTAATCCCGATTTCGAAACAGGATTACATAATCCCGATTACGCTGCTTTTGCAGAAGCTTGCGGTGGGACCGGTTTCACCGTAACCGAACCCGATCAATTAAGAAGCACCATTGCCAAAGCGCTCGACACGAACAAACCCTGCATCGTAAATGTTTTTGTGGACCCCGATGAACTTCCATGGCCACCGAAAGTAAGCGCAAGCGAAGCCTATCATTATATCAAAGCCAAGATCACCGAATATTTTGCAAAATAAAATGACAACAAGATCCATATGGGAGGGAACGGCCGCAGCCAACCTTCAATTTCCTTCGCTGCGCGGAGAAGCAAAAGCAGATGTAGTGATCATTGGCGGTGGCATCACCGGCCTTACCGCAGCCATGCTGTTGAGCGAAGCCGGTAAAAAAGTGATCGTGCTCGAAGCGCTGCAGGTCGGAAAAGGGACCACCGGCAATTCAACGGGCAATCTTTACGTTACTGTTGACGAACACTTATCAGGGATACGAAAAAAATGGAGCACCGAAGTGATGCGCACCGTGGTGCAATCGCGCGAGGCTGCCATCGATCTCATCGAAAACAGGATAAAGAAGTATTCTCTTCAATGCGATTTTTTCCGCACCGGCTTCAACTATTTTTCAGAGAAATTAGAAAGGGAGGCGCAGGATTTTATTCAAAAAGAATCCGAAGCCATTGCCGATGCGGGCCTCATTCCCAACATCACCGAAAACCCTCCCCTTCCCTTCCCGGTAAAAAAAATGCTGTCGGTCGAAGGACAGGCGCAATTCCACCCGCTGAAGTACGCACAGGAACTCGCGAAAGCCCTTCAAAAAAACTGCATCATCCACGAGCATAGTAAAGTGATAGACTATAATGAAGACGAGGGGACCGTAAGAACAGGCGAGGGCACGGTAAAAGCGGACCATATCATCATGGCCACACACACGCCCAAGGGCGTTTTCGCTTTGCACATGCAATTGGGTCCTTACCGCGAGCATGGAGTTGCGGCAAAACTAAGTTCGGGCTCCTGCCCGCAAGGAATTTTCTGGGGCATCGAGGATCCCAAACATTCCGTGCGCGCTTACAAAGATCATGTAATGGTGATCGGTGATAAATTCAAGACCGGCACCATTGATGACAATTTCGAATACATCAACGGACTCAAAAAATATTTGCGCGATCGTTTTGAAACCGAAGAAATAAGTTATGTGTGGGGCGGGCAACAATATCGACCGGCCGATGCCCTGCCTTACATCGGCAAACACGGCAAGCGCATGTACATACTCACCGGCTTTGCTACGGATGGGCTCGTTTACGGCACGCTTGGCGCAATGATCATAGCCGACCAGGTACTCGGCAAAAAAAATCCTTTTGAAAAGATCTACGATGCAGGCCGCTCCACGCCCATGAGATCAGCTGGCGAATTCATCAAAGAGAATGCGGGAGCTTTTGCAGAATACGTGAAGGACATGCCATGGAATGTGGATGAGCATTCGATCAAAGAGATAAAACCGGGGGAAGGAAAGATCATCGGGAAAGAAGGAGAAAAAGTGGCCGTATATAAAGATGAGACCGGGAAAGCGCATATTGTTTCGGCCGTGTGCACGCACATGAAATGCATTGTGAACTGGAACAATGCCGAGAAGACCTGGGATTGTCCCTGCCACGGGAGTCGCTTCGGTATTGACGGGAAAGTGCTCGAAGGTCCGGCCATCCATGATCTCCCGAATAAAAAATAATTCTCTTATAATGTTGAATTAATAAAAACCAAAACAGAAAAAATGAACACCCTCTACACCATCATCGGCCTCTTCGCCATTGGCGCGCTCTTCGGAATTTACCTTTTAACACTCGTGCTGCAGAATAAAAAAACCTCAACGGGACTGGCGCTCATTCACGGCTTGTTTGTGGCCGCAGCACTCATCACGCTCATTACATTCGCGGCAAAAAACACACCCACGCCCATGACGAGTTTGATATTTTTTGTGATCGCGGCACTGGGCGGACTGGTATTGTTTTACCGTGACGTTACAGGACAAAGCGTTCCCAAATGGCTGGCGGTGCTGCACGGCCTCCTTGCGGTAACAGGTTTTATTCTATTGCTCGTATTCACCTTCGGAAATCAAACCGTATAATGGAAGAACATATTGTAAAAATTCTCGACAGCGATTATGTGACCGATGACGTGAAGCGCTTCCTGGTGCAAAAACCTGCGGGCTATACCTTCGAACCCGGCCAGGCAACAGAGGTCTCTATCAACAAGCCCGAATGGAAAGATCAAAGACGGCCTTTCACATTCACGTCCCTGCCGAGCTGGAAAAACCTGGAGTTCACCATAAAGATCTATCGTGAACACAATGGCGTTACCAACCAGCTCGAAAAACTACAGAGCGGGGATGAGCTCATATTGCATGATGTGTTCGGGGCCATTACTTATAAAGGACCGGGGATATTCCTGGCGGCCGGGGCCGGCATCACGCCCTTTATTTCCATTTTCAGGCAATTGGAAAAAAACGAGGACCTGGAAAAATGCAAGCTGGTATTTTCCAATAAAACCACTCGCGATATCATTTTGCGAAAAGAATTTGAAGAGATGCTGGGCCGGCACTTCATCAACGTGATCACGCGCGAAAATGTGGTGGGTTTCCTCGACAGGCGCATCGATGAGGACTTCCTCAAGGATAACATCCGCGATTTCAACAGGCATTTTTACATCTGCGGTCCCGAAGATTTTGTAAAAGCCATGCAGGATATCCTGGTCAACCTCGGGGCAAAAATGGAGACCCTGGTGGTTGAAAAATAGAGACCTTTTGATACAATTTTTCGCCCCTCAAACGTTATTCCCTATATAGGCCCTATTGTTAATTTCTTAAAACACTGCATTCCAATGGCTTATTCATTTTGGCCTTTTTTAACTTGACTTGAAAACAGCCTTTTTCTACATTCGTTATCCTGATTAAAAATTGTTAGCCTATGTTCGAACTCAGTAAGCAGATCCTCCAGAAAGTCAGTTTCGACAAAGTGCTTTTCCGCAAAGAACTCCTCAAAGCCTACAAGTGGCTTAAGCCCGAAGAACGCATGCTCCTTTATGCATGGTGCATCGCAACTTTTGGCAGCACTTACCGGGATGTGATCTCGGAAGTGTATAAAACGGTGGTGAAAAGCTAAATACTGGTTTTTGTTTTTTTTTGTCCTAAGTACTCCTTTGGAGAAGCGCACCGCTTTCCCGGTGGGACCGCTATTCCCTGCCTCGCCTTGCTTGGCGCCTGTCTCACCTGCTCACGCAGTGATACAAGGCGGGCAAGCGAGTCAAGGCGGGCTGCCGGCAGGGCACGTTACAAGGTAACGTGTCGGCTGTCAGGACTATCTTCAAGCGTTTGCGCGTTGTGGCACCTGTTATCCCTTCAAAAACTCCAGATTCCTCTTCAGCCCACTTAACTTTGTCCGCTTCACCGCAGAATCTTTGAACACTTTTTTGAAAACGTCTTCCGTGATCTCTTCCCAATCACGCTTGCTCATGCCGAGCAATTCTTTGCTCGCAGCAAGCCCGCTTTCTTTATGAGGGTTTGAAAACCTGTTCCATGGACAAACATCCTGGCACACATCGCAGCCGAATACCCACTTGTCGAACTTACCTTTCATCTCCGCAGGAATATTTTCCTTCAGCTCAATAGTGAAATACGAAATACATTTACTGCCATCCACAACATAAGGCGCAACAATGGCATCCGTTGGACAGGCATCGATGCACGCAGTACAAGTACCGCAATGATCGGTAACCGGTGAGTCACTTTCCAGGTCCAGATCCAAAATCAATTCCGCCACGAAAAAGAAAGAGCCGCTCTTTTTATTGATCAGGTTAGCATTCTTTCCCATCCAGCCCAGCCCGCTGCGCACAGCCCAGGCCTTATCCAGCACCGGTGCCGAATCCACAAAACCTCTCCCGTTCACTTCACCTATATTCTCAGCAATAAAATGCAGAAGCTCCTTTAGTTTGTCCTTGATCACAAAATGATAATCCTTTCCGTACGCATATTTCGAAATTTTCGGAGCATCGGGATCACTTTGCCTTTTCCCGGGAAAATAATTCAGTAAAAAAGACACCACGCTCTTTGCACCCGGCACCAGCTTACGCGGATCCAAACGCTCGTCAAAATGATCTTCCATGTACTGCATCTTCCCGTGCATTCCCTTATTAAGCCAGTTCTCCAAATGCACGGCATGGTCAGCGAGAAAATCAGCTTTCGAAATTCCGCAAAAGGAAAAGCCGAGGCGCTTGGCTTCTTCTTTAATAAGTAAAGTATGTTGCTTCTTAGTCGGCAATTCTTTTGTGTGCAATATTCAATGCTGGATTCCTAATCAGTTGTAGTTGGTTCGTGGTTCACGATCACATACCTTCCGCAAACATCTATCGGAGACCCACCTGCCACCTACCATCCACCACCAACCATTCTCTTTCCAAAAATAAATTTAAGCATTTAGGCTATCGAAAGGTCTCCGCTGGCGAAAAACAACAGGTCACCGCTTGACCCGGGACTACCTTTAAAATAGAATTCGGACCGAATAAGGGCACAAGAAATCACACAAATCATCTTCCATGAAAAAAATATGGCTCTTTGCACTGTTGCTTATTTCAGCAATGTCGGACGCACAACAGTGGCGCTGGGATAGCCTTATCACAGCAACAGATCCTTATAAACTGGAAAAGAATTTACAGGACGAAGTGCTTGCCTTTGAATATAAAGCAACGGTAGTTAAAAAATTCGATGCGAACGGAAAATTCCTATGGGCGAAAAATATAAACGGGAACATCTGCAATCTCACCTGCGATGCGGCCGGGAATATTTTCATGACAGGGATATTTACCGGCAGCATGACGGAAGGAAATCAAACCTTTAACGGGCGTGGTGATGATGATATATTCCTGCTCAAAATGGATCAGGCAGGGAATGTACAATGGCTTAAACAAGTTGCAAGCAAAGGAAAAGACCGTGCGGGTGATGTTGCGGTCGCAGGCAGCACCATCTATCTCACTGGCGGAACTCCCGATTCAACCTGGTTCTCTCAAACACTTGTAGCCAAAGAATCCTACCTCGATATGTTCATCGCTTCGTATGACGCGAACGGGGACCCGGTAAATATAAAATTCGCGGTGCAGGATCAGCCTTCTGTTTATAACGGCTCTATTGGACAGGAAATAAAAATTTCTCCTGTAGGCGGGATCATGTTAATGGCCAGCGTAGTGGGTAATACAAAATGGGATGCCACTACCATCAGTGGAGGACTGTCCTATGATCTCATAAAACTCGATAATAGTTTCAGCCTTCAATGGTATGAAGAAGCAAGTAATGGAATGGGGACCGGGGCCGGTGAACTGTGCGTAGGCCCGACCGGAATTTCCTATTTCCTGGCATCCCTTGCCGCCCATTATGTTGAACAGGGTTTTATCAAGAGTATTTCTGCTGACGGCAGCCAGGTGCAAACGCTTTTCACGGAGAATATGGGATTTATTTATGGGCTGGATCTCGATGCGGCAGGCAATATCTTTTTCACAGGAATGCGCGACCGGGATGTGAACAATACGCCTGAAGAATTCTTTTTAAAAACAGGAAAAATAAGCCCGGCCGGCATCCTTGCCTGGATGGTGCAGGATTCTTCCACACATCCGCGCGCGGGTTTGAGTATCGTTGTGTTGCAAAACGGGAATTGTTTTATCAACGGCACCTTCCACGACAGGATCACATTAAAGGATACACTTTACGGCAGCGCGCAATCCAATTCGTATTTCCTTGCGTTGCTCGATGAGAATGCAGCCACATCAACTCATGAATTACAAAGCAGCGCGAACGACCTGGCTCTTATACCCAATCCTTCCCACGGAAAATTTTTCGCGTTGCTTCCCGGAAATGAAACGGAGAGCCGCATTTGTGTTCATGACGTTAACGGTAAATGCATTTACGATACGATCGTGAAAGAAAAAACAATGTTCCTTGATCTCGGCAATCAAGCCAAAGGAGTGTTTTTAGTGGAAGTGATCTGCGGGAATAAAATGATAACGAAGAAAATAATTGTGGAATGAGTGGCAGGTAGCACTTTCACTTCAACTAAAACAAAATTCATACGAAGAAATTTTACATGAGAACTATTTTTACAAGAATTTGTGCAGGAGCATTTCTTCTTCACTTTCTTACTTCTTCCAGTTGCAATGCCCAGCAATGGCAATGGGCTTTCAAGACCGAAAGATTCGACATTAAAAAAACTGCGCTTGCCGATGACGGCAGCGCGTACGTGATCGGTAATTTCCAGGACAGTTGTTTGTTTGACGGAACGGTCATTCACGGTGCGTCTTCACCTGACAACACCTCCTTACTCTGCAAGATCGACCAGCAGGGAATATTGAGCTGGTACAAAAAAATTACCGGCAATGCGGAATTCAGTTGCCTCGGAACTATCGGTAATGATGTGATAGTAGCCGGTAACTTCCGGCACATGAGCGGGTTTTTTAACGATATCGCGGCCGATGACGAGATCTTCATTGCACGGGTCTCTCCTTCCGGGAGTTTAATTCACTACAAGCGTGAAGGTGGCGCAGGCAACCAATCTTTGACCGACCTGGTTGTCGAAAGCAATAAAATAATTATTTCGGGAAATTTTTATCCCAATGCGGTCCTTTCGGGAAATACTTTGACAGGTGCAGGATATATCACCGCCTTCTTTGCGCGTTATGATGAAAATTTAAATATAGAATTGGCAAAGCAGATCCTTGAAAAAGAAAACTCATACGGCCCCATGTTGAAGACCGATGCTGCCGGGAACATTTACCTCAGCGGATTTTATGCAGATACGATAACCTTCGGAAATAACGACACCACCGTTTACTTCCAGCCATACAGCATGGAAACACAAGTCATTAAAATGAACGCTGCCGGGAAATACAGGAGGATCTATCTGCACTTAGGCAATTATGGGGTCTTTCTCAGGAATTTCTCATCCTTTCAAAACGGGAACTACCTCCTCTTTCTTAATGATGATTACGGCTGCAATCACTGTTGCTCGGGAATAATCCTTTCTAAGACGGATACCGGCAACAACATCCTGTGGCAAAAGAAATATGGGGCAGGCGGGGTTTATTCCGGTGATCCGCAGTGTATGGCAGTAGGCGACCTGGTTACCACCGATTCTTCGTTGCTGTGTGCTACTTTTTATACCGGTGATATGAAGATCGGGAATGATTCGATCCACGGCAAGGGAATGTGCTTGTTCAAGACCGATCATGCCGGGAATTTCACTTACGTGAAAACATTCCCGTATTTCATTGCGCCCGACCGGTTCTCAAACCAAAATAATACTTCGGTCCTTCTTTCCGGTCATTTTGAAGGCGAAGCATACCTCGATAACCTGGCCCTTCATGGCGGGACCTATCACACAAAGTTCGTTGCAAAATACAATGACGTTGCATATCCTTTGTCAGTGCCCCAGGTTGCGAAGCAAAATTCCATTCATATTTTTCCCAATCCCTCCCCCGGTGAATTTTACCTGGATGGGATCCGATCATCGTGCGAAATAAAGATCTATTCTCCACAAGGAAACGAAGTGAAAATAATTCCGATCGGGTCGCAACAGG
>DATDFI010000352.1:0-2099 GCA_036522695.1 Bacteroidia bacterium
ACTGCACATCCTAAGCAGTTCCTCGATATTCTCGGCACAGGCCGCACGCTGCTGCAGCAAACTTACGACCGGCTGGTGCGGATCGTGCCAGCCTCCAACATTTACGTTGTGACCAATGAATCGTATGAGTCATTGGTGAAAGAGCAATTGCCGGGTTTGAAAAAAGAAAATATCCTTTGCGAACCTTCGCGAAAAAATACGGCTCCCTGCATTGCCTATGCGAGTTACAAGATCCACCGCATCGATCCGCAAGCGAATATTGTTGTTGCTCCCTCCGACCACCTCATCATCAAGGAAGACACTTTCGTAAAGGCGATCAAATCCTGTTTCACAAAAACAAAGAGTGAGGATTGTTTGCTTACGATAGGGATCCGTCCTACACGACCCGATACCGGCTACGGTTACATACAATTCCGTGAGCCCGATAAAGCGGAGAAAGACAAGCGCATCAAGAAAGTGAAAACATTCACCGAGAAGCCTGACCTCGAAATGGCGAAATTCTTTTTGCAGAGCGGGGATTTTTTGTGGAACTCGGGCATTTTCATTTTCAGCTCTGAAAGCATCATTCGCGCTTTTGAAAAATATTTGCCGGAGATGCATACGATCTTTGCGGGAGGAAATAAAGTGTACGGGACCGCCAAAGAAAAAAATTTTCTCACTGATGCTTATTCCAGGTGCAAGAACATTTCCATCGACTACGCCATTATGGAAAAAGCCGATAATGTTTTTGTTCGTTCCTCCATCATCGGCTGGAGCGACCTCGGCACCTGGGGTTCCCTGTACTCGCACATCAAAAAAGATGATGCCGGCAACGCCATCGTAGGGAAGGATGTGATGATGTACCAGTCGAAGAACTGCATTGTGAATGTTTCGCGCGGCAAGCTGGTGGTGATCGAAGGCCTCGAAGACTACATCGTTGTTGAATCCGACAATATCATCCTCATCTGCAAGAAGCAGGACGAACAACAGATCCGCAATTTTGTGAACGATGTAAAGATCTCCAAAGGAGATAAATTTATTTGATCCTGTTTCCTTCGATTGTACCATTCGTGATTTGCAGTTTGTAGTTTATATACGAACCACGAGCCACAAATTTCTGATTGATCCACCTTCTCACATCAAAAATGGAATTTCCCGACCCGCGAACGGCCGAGCCCGATGGATTGCTGGCCGTTGGAGGAGACCTGGAACCGGAGAGATTACTGCTTGCCTACAGTCTAGGTATCTTCCCATGGTTCAACGAGGACGAGTTCCCGATGTGGTTCTCGCCACACAGGCGTTTCGTTCTGTTCCCGGAAAAAATAAAGATCAGCAGGAGCATGCAACAGGTGATGCGCTCGCAAAAATTCTCAGTTACTGCAGATAAAGATTTTAGCGCGGTGGTAAAAAATTGCGCGGAGGCAAAGCGAAGGGGCCAGGGAGGCACCTGGATCACCAATGGCATGATGGAGGCCTATGAAAAACTGCATGTAATGGGCCATGCGCACAGCGTTGAAGTGTGGGAGGAGGGTGAGCTTGCGGGCGGGCTTTATGGAATTAAAATGGGCAAGGTCTTTTGCGGGGAGAGCATGTTCAGTAAAAAAAGCAATGCTTCCAAACTTGCGCTCATTCATCTCGCCACCAAACTGAACTATAAACTTATCGATTGCCAGGTGTTCACCGCGCACCTTCAAAGCATGGGGGCAAATCACATTACGCGTGAAGAATACGAGAGGTTTTTGCCGCATAAAGCCCGGAAATAAAGGGCTGAGGGAATTTACTCATGACTTATCCTATTGCTTTAATTAATTCGTGAATAGCGCTATATAAATATTCCGCGCAATTTGCCCATTCGGCATATTCTGCTATTTTTGTGCTCCTTTTTCGAGAGAAAAGGGCCTTTTTCAAATCGTAAATCGCATCCCGATAGCTATCGGGACTAAAATCCAAATAGAACATGGCAGACACAGGGGACATCAATATCGGTTCGGTGATACGCTTCAACGGGGAGCTGTGCCGCATAGAGGAATACCAGCACCGTACACCGGGCAATCTTCGCGCCTTTTACCAGGCCAAGATGCGCAACCTCCGCAATGGAAAAGTTTTTGAGAACCGTTTCC
>DATDFI010000353.1:0-4065 GCA_036522695.1 Bacteroidia bacterium
ATCGTGCTCGGCTGCACGGTAAGCCAACTGAACGACACCGCAAAAACAAAATTCACACAGCTAAAGGATTATACCGAATCGAAGATCAAAAAGGATGGTCCCGTTCTTCAACTCGACCGCACCTCTAAATTCGGGTATAAAAAGGCGCTCAATTACAAGATCGTGGTGAATTGGGAGATCGCTGAACACAAATCGCAGGGCACTATGCAAATGGGGATGAGTATGGGCGACATCGAAAATTTCTGGTATTTCGACCTGAACGGTGAAAAAGGAATTGAAAAATGCAAGACGCTTTTCGAAGCGCTGAAAGAAGTCCCTTACAAAACAAAAACATATTGACCTCTTCTTGAGCGCAACCTCCAAACTGCAGCGCGTACTCGGCTGGAAGGAAGCCACCGCCCTCAACATGATCGACATGGTGGGCATTGGCCCCTTCATCACGCTCCCCCTTGTGGTAAAGGACATGCACGGCCCTCAATGCATCCTGGCCTGGTTACTTGGCGCTTTACTTTCGTACATGGACGGTTGTGTTTGGGCCGAGCTTGGCGCAGCCTGGCCCCATGCTGGTGGAAGCTATGTTTTTCTGCGAAAATTATACGGGGAAAAGAAATGGGGACGAATGTTCTCCTTCCTTTACATCTGGCAAACAAGCATACAGGCCCCGCTCGTGATCGCTTCAGGAGCGATAGGGTTCTCCCAGTACATGAGTTATCTTTTTCCCGCCCTCGATACAAACGGGCAGCGCCTGGTTTCGGGGAGCCTCGTGGTCCTGCTCACATTTCTTCTTTACCGCAACATAAAAGATGTGGGTCGGATCTCGGTCCTTATGTGGATCGTAGTGGCCGGCACATTGCTTTGGATCATCATTGCGGGTTTCTCCCATTTCAACAGTGCGCAGGTGTTCACCTATCCTGAAAAAGCGTTTGAACTTTCACCGCTTTTTTTTGCCGGGCTGGGCATGGCAAGCACAAAAACCATTTACTCCTACCTCGGGTATTATAATGTTTGCCATGTGGGAGGAGAGATCGTGAACCCGCAAAAGAATATTCCCCGCAGTATTTTTATTTCCATTACCGGGATCGCCATTCTTTATTTACTAATGCAGGTGAGTGTATTGGGTGTTGTGCCCTGGCAGAGTGCGCAGGGATCGAAACACGTTATAAGCGATCTCTTTTCTCAATTATACGGAACAACTGTTGCCGATATCGCCACCGTTTGCATTTTATTCATTGCGGCTGCTTCTCTTTTTTCCGCTACGCTCGGTTATTCGCGCATTCCTTACGCTGCGGCACTCAGGGGCGATTTTTTCAAACCTTTTGCCGCCCTCCATCCCACCAAAAATTTTCCACACATCTCTTTGCTCTTCCTGTGCGCAACAGCATTTATCTTCAGTTTGTTTTTCAAACTCAGCGAGGTGATCACCACCATCGTAGTGATGCGCATACTCGTGCAGTTCGTGGCACAGGCAGCGGGGCTCATTGCTTTCCGTTATCGTAAAAAAGAGAACCCTTTCCCGTTCCGCATGCCGCTTTTCCCTTTGCCGGCTGTACTCAGTATCTGCATATGGCTCTTTATTTTCATCAGCAGCGATTGGAAGTATATACTGGCCGCCACAGGAGTGATCTTTGTGGGCCTCGGGTTATTCTTCCTCCGGAATGGAAATAAGAGCGGCCCGGAAGAAAAAATGATGGATGACCCTGGTCTTTTCACCGGGAATGCAAGCGAGTAATTCAATACATTTGGAGCAGAAATTGCCGTGCATATGAAATTACATGTGATCAATACCGGTTTTTTTAAACTTGATGGCGGGGCGATGTTCGGGGTGGTGCCAAAATCACTCTGGAAAAAGACCAACCCGGCCGATGAAAATAACCTTTGCACCTGGGCCTTACGTTGCCTCCTGATTGAAGATGGCGACCGCCTCATTCTCATCGACAACGGCATTGGAGATAAACAGGATGCGAAATTCTTCTCGCATTATTATTTGCACGGTGACGATACACTGGAACGTTCGCTCAGGCAAAAGGGATTTTCTCCCGATGATATTACCGACATGTTCCTGACCCACCTGCACTTCGATCATTGCGGGGGAAGCATACGCTACAGCAATGACAGGACGAAACTGGAAACTGTTTTCCGCAATGCCACGTATTGGAGCAATGCCGAGCACTGGGAGTGGGCAACAAAACCCAACCCGAGAGAAAAGGCAAGTTTTTTGCAGGAAAATATTTTGCCCATCCAGGAAAGCGGGCAGCTCAAAATGATCAATGGAGAAAGTGAAAAGAAGGAGGGCAGCCAACTCGGCAAAAACATCTTCATCAGGTATATGCGCGGCCATACGGATGCGATGATGATCCCACATATTTTCTATAAAGGGAAAACGATCGTGTACATGGCCGACCTGTTGCCGAGCACCGGTCATATTCCTTTGCCTTACGTGATGGGATATGATACCCGGCCTTTGCTTACGATGGGTGAAAAAGAAAAATTCCTGGACACAGCTGCTGCCGAAGAGTATGTTCTTTTCTTCGAGCACGATCCCGTAAATGAATGTTGCACACTTCAGCAATCTGAAAAAGGAGTGCGCTTGAAAGATAAATTTTCCCTGCGCGATTATTTCGGGGATTGATCATTACACATGGAAAAAAAGGTACGTTGCCAGGTATGCTGTAAAGATGTTCCGAAGAATGAGGCGGTATCGGCCCGGATCATCGGTAATTCACTTCTCGATACCATTCGCAAACAGCATCCCGACTTTGACGAGAATGGTTATATAAGTATTACCGAGTTAAATAAGTTGCGTGCCGATCATGTGAAGAAACTGCTCCAACAGGACAAAGGTGAACTTTCACTGCTGGAAAAAGAGATCCTCGACAGTATGATGAAGAACGAGTTGATGGCGCAGGACCCTGATGCGCAGGATGAAGAATTGTCTTTCGGGGAAAGATTATCAGATAAGATCGCAGAGTTCGGAGGAAGTTGGAGGTTCATCATCGCATTCATGTTCTTTCTCTTCGCCTGGATCGTGGTGAACACGGTGATATTGGTCCGGAAGCCCTACGATCCCTATCCATTCATTTTGCTCAACCTCATTCTCTCGTGCATTGCAGCGCTACAGGCACCCGTGATCATGATGAGCCAGAACAGGATGGAAGCCAAGGACAGGCAACGTGCAAAAAATGATTTTAAGGTGAACCTCAAAGCCGAAATAGAGATCCGGCAACTTCATGAAAAAGTAGATCATCTTATCATGAAACAGATGGAACATCTTATAGAGATCCAACAGATCCAGATCGACCTTCTCAACGAGATCAGTGAAAAATCAAAAGGGAAGTAGCTCGATCGCTTCCCTTTTTTTCCTTTTTCCCTTCGCTTTCACTTCCATCCACATTACCTCATATCACGATCTTCACCTCGGCCAGGACTTTATTGTCGAGCAACACACGCGCATAGTACGTTCCGGTTGGAAAATTGTACACATTGAATTCAAAACCGAAATTATAATTGCCGGGCATGGGAGGCCCATCAAATACCGAGCGGTCGAAAGCATTTCCCTGGCTGTCATAAATGGCCATCACGAGTTCTCCCTGCTTCCTGATCTTACACCTGAAACTTCCCTTCACATTTGCTGCATCACCGCTAAAGGGCCTCGCTGGATCTTTCCTATAGTCGATCACGTACTCCGGCTTTGGAACGCCTCTTATCTGCGTCACCATATCCACCAATCCCTCGTTCTGTGGATCCATGAAGTCAACACTTTCCACACGGTGTTTATCCGATACCACCCACACGGCATCCTGCGCCTCTGGTGAAGCATACATCTTATGTTCATCAATATATTTCGCCACACGCACCAAAGCCGTGTCCGCCATACCGAGCAAAGTGAAATTCATTCCCGTGCTCGGGCTTGCATTACTTGCGATACAGCACATCCCGTTCACATCAAGTGAGATACTTTGACCGGCTGCCAGCACAAATTGCTGGGCACCCGTAACGAGTATGTCCTGTTGCGTAGCATCATCCGGGTGAAACCGCAGGCCGGCATCCAGCGTTATGTTTTGTGAT
>DATDFI010000354.1:0-4502 GCA_036522695.1 Bacteroidia bacterium
ATCAGGCAGCTCCGTGGAACCCTCAATGCATTCATGTGGCAATCTTTTGCCTCTGCCTTTTACAGCTCGGACCTTAAAGTATCTTACGAACCGGAGGGCAAGGACAAGCAAATCGAGCAGATCATCCAGATGATCCAGAACGGGCAGATCTGATCCCCTCGCCCGGGACCTTCCAATTAGTTTCTGAGGTTTAATTTTTGCATTTGAGTTTTTTGCGCTGCCCGCGCGAGGGATGGAGCGGCTTGTTTGAGCTCCTTTGCCGTTGAACGTTCAATAGGCTTTTTGCCGGGACAGGCGCTGGCAAGGTGAGGCGGGGAAACACACGGCAGCGCTCATAAGCGAATGGAGGAGCACACAGCGGCAAAGAGCGAGTAGCGACAGCCCGGCCCTGAAGCGGGCGATGACCAAGCTTTATAGTTCTTGGTGAAATTTACTGCTCTGTTTCAGGGCGCGCCACTTCCCGGGTCCCGGTACAAGTCCGAACCATTCTTCATTTGGAATTCATCACTGTTTTTCCTCCTTTGCAAATGAGGATAATTTTTTCGTAATTCGTGCTGCTTTAGTCCCCGCTAAACAAATAATCCTAACTCATGAAAAGAATATTATTCACGCTTGCCTTGCTTGGCAGTATGTTCACGCTGGCCAGTGCGCAAACCGGTAATTTTAATATGGTGGTTGCCGGAACGTTGCCCTACAACTCACCACAGCACCAGGACCTCTCCAACATTTGGGGCTTTGTTGATACTGTTGGAAACGAGTACGCGCTTATCGGTGCGGCCAATGGTCTTTCTATAGTAGATGTGACCGTTCCTACCAACCCTGTTGAAGTGGCTTTTATTCCTGCACCGGGCGGGTCGGGCAATTGCACCTGGAGAGAAGTGAAAACCATAGGCCGATATGCTTACGTGACCACCGAGTGCGGAACACCGGGATTGCAAATTGTGGACCTGCGCAATTTACCGGGCACCAACCTGCCTTCCGCTACCTGGGCGCCTACGATCATGAGCACACAATTAAAGACCATTCACGCGCTGGATGTGGAAGGGACCAAGTTGTATTTGTACGGGCATAACATAGGCAACAAAGGATTTATTATTGCGGATGTGGCGAGCAACCCGATGAATCCCACTTATCTTGGAATTTACAACGGCAGTTATGTGCATGATGGTGAGGTGCGCGGCAACACGGCTTATGCGGGACATATTTATGCCGGTTATTTTTCGGTGACAGATGTGAGTAATCCGGCTGCCCCGGTCGATCTTCAAACACAGAACACTCCCGGGAACTTTACGCACAACACCTGGACATCAACCAATGGGAATTACCTGTTCACTACCGATGAAGTGAGTAATTCCTACCTGGCGAGCTACGATATCAGCAACATCAATAACATACAATTGCTGGATAAAATCCAGGTCACACCCGGATCGGGTTCTATTGTGCACAACACCTACACGATCAACGTGGGCGGTAATGATTACGAAGTGGTATCGTGGTACCGCGATGGAGTGGTGATAGTGGATGCAGGACGCCCGAACAATCTTGTGGTGGTGGCGCATTACGATACTTACCCGCAGGATTCGGGCAACGGCTTTAACGGGACCTGGGGCGTTTATCCCTGGTTGCCTTCAGGCAATATCGTTTCATCGAACATCGAGGACGGTCTTTTTGTGTTGACGCCCACTTACCAGCGCGCCTGCTACCTGGAAGGAACCATAACCGATGCGAATACTTCCCTTCCTATTTTCGGTGCAAATGCGGTGATCAACAGTTTGAATCTGAACGGCAGCTCGGATGCGACAGGGTTTTACGGAACAGGTTGTGCAGCGGCAGGAAGTTATTCGGTAACGTACTCCAAAGCAGGTTACGTTTCGCAAACGGTTACCGTTTCGCTTAGCAATGGCGTAGTGACCACGCAGAATATCCAATTGGTTCCGCTCACTTCCTTTGCGGTGACCGGGCAGGTGGTCCAATCCTGGAACAATGCGGGAATTCCCAATGCACACGTGCGTATTTACAATGCACTGTATAATTATGATACGATCACCGATGCGAACGGTAATTACACCATTCCTGCTATGTATGACGATACCTTCATGATCGTAGCAGGGAAGTGGACCTTCAAGAACAAATGCGTGAGCAACGTGCATATTTCACAAAGCCTTATGCCTCCTGTGATGGCGCTGGATTCGGCCATTTACGATGAGTTCACCTGGGATTACAACTGGAGCATAAGCGGCAATGCGCAAACGGGAATGTGGGAGAGGGGAGAACCGCTGGGAACCAGTTATAATAATCCCGGGGATGCCAATCCCGAGTACGATGTGAGTACCGATTGCACGGATGAATGTTATGTGACAGGAAATACAGGTCAGACCTCATCGGATGATGATGTGGACAATGGATATACGTTGATGACATCGCCTACTTTCAGTTTGATCGGTTACAATAACCCTGTGCTGGATTATTACCGCTGGTTCTTTAATGCAGGTGGTTTCGGGAACCCTAACGATTCCATTCGCGTTTACATCAATAATGGGAACACCACCGTGCAGGCGGATTTTTGCGATGTGAACGGGCAGCTTTCCGCCTGGGTGCACAAGATCGTTCCCATTACTCCGCTCATTACTCCCACAGCAACCATGCAGGTGATGGTGCGTGTGGCCGATGCTTCACCGGGCCACATCGTTGAAGGAGGTTTCGACCGCTTCTGGGTGCGCGACTCGGTATTGAATTCCGTGCACGATATACAATGGAATAATTTCGTTCATGTTTATCCCAACCCTTACACTTCGCAAACCAGCGTGGATTACAGCCTGGCGAATGCAGTGGTGCCGGGCGCGATGGTCATCGTGACCGATGTTACCGGTCGTACGGTGGAACAATTGCCTGTGACCGCAAAAGCGGGAGTAGTGCAGGTGGGTGGCGAACTGGGTGCAGGAATTTATTTTGTACGCATCATCAACGGCAGGGAAATGACCGAGCCGATGAAGGTGGTGAAGATGAAATAGTTTGAATTGAGTTTTTTTTGAAAGACGCGGTGATCATCGCGTCTTTTTTTGTGGGATCAGATTGATCGAGGAGTACGGGGAAGCATCCCAGGCAGAACGTTTAAAACAGCCAGCCGAAATTAAGTCCGGCTGCAACTTTGAAGGGAGAGGTATAATAGGAATTCCCTGTGATGCGTTTTAGATTTATTCCCCGCACCTTGTATGTTGAGAGATATTCCCAGTGGTTGTTCTTGTACCCGGCCCCGATGAAAAGATCATACGTCAAACGTTTTCCCAGCCTGCTTTGTTTCCCGATCACCCAATCGAGGTTCCATTGTGTGCCCTGCACATAAGCCCCGCGCAGCCAGTAATTGCGGTAGGAGTATTTTGCAGTGGAATAAGAATACCATGGACCAATGTACCAGCCGAGCGGGGCTTTTACATCTTTTGAGAAATAGATCCTGTACCCGAACATCAGCCTGAACCCTTTTATCCACACCGTAGGCCTGTATCCACCGGTGCCATTGGCAAGAATGGAATCGGCAATGGGATTTTTACCGAGGTAAGAGAACCCGAAAGTGAGGCTTTGCCGCTCAGCCGTGCACACTTCCCGGAGGTAACGCGCCTCGCAGGTGAGCGGCATAGCGCCCCAGGCCAGCACCAGAGGATTTGTTTTAATGATCGTATTGAACTTTTTATAGTCCTTGTATGTGCGCGAGGTTTGGGCAGGAAGCCATCCCGCAAAAAGAACAAGAAGAAACAGCAGTTTTTTCAATCGTTGATCTTTTCAGAATTCGTAACGCGCCTTTGCACTCACATCCTGCCCCGAGAAATCTTTTTTCAAAAATTTATAATAACCCGTGATCGCGATCATCGCGGCATTATCGGTACAATATTCAAAAGCGGGGATATGCACCTTCCACTTTTTTTCTTCTTTCATCTGCTCTAAAGCCGCACGCAATCCCGAGTTGGCCGAAACACCGCCCGCAATGGCGATCTCTTTTATCCCCGTTTGAGCAGATGCTTTTTTCAATTTGGAAATAAGTATTTCAATGATGGTATGCTGTATGGATGCACAAAGATCGGACAGGTTCTTTTCAATGAATGAAGGATCTTCTTTTACTTTATCGCGGATGAAATAAAGTATGGATGTTTTCAACCCGCTGAAACTGAAATCCAATCCTTCCACAGATGGATGGGGGAAATGAAATTTTTCCGGGGCCCCCTGCTTCGCATATTTGTCAATGAGCGGTCCACCGGGATAAGGCAGGGCCAGAATTTTTGCCGCTTTGTCGAATGCCTCACCGGCCGCATCATCTACCGTTTCTCCCAATATCTTCATGTCAAAGTGATCGTTCACCAGCACGATCTGCGTATGACCTCCCGAAACGGTAAGGCACAAAAAAGGGAAGGCCGGGTGGTTGTCGATAAAGTGCGCAAGGATGTGCGCCTGCATATGATTGACTTCTATCAATGGAACATCCAGTGCGAGCGCAAAAGATTTTGCGAATG
>DATDFI010000355.1:0-3474 GCA_036522695.1 Bacteroidia bacterium
TCGCTCACCAGCCAAAGATAAAAAGCAAGATTATGTATCGTTGCGATCTGCGCCCCTAAAAATTCCTGTGCGTGGGCGAGGTGACGAAGATAGGCTTTGCTGTACTCGCGGTCAACGAAAGCAGTGCCGTCCTCATCGAGCGGTGAGAGGTCGTCCTTCCACTTTTCATTTTTGATGTTGATCACTCCTTTTTGCGTGAACAATAATCCATGACGTGCATTACGGGTGGGCATCACGCAATCGAACATATCAATGCCAAGCGAAATGCATTCCAGGATGTTCCAGGGCGTGCCCACCCCCATCAGGTAACGTGGTTTTTCCTGCGGAAGTATGCCGCAAACCAATTCCGTCATCGAATACATATCTTCTTCCGGTTCGCCAACGGATAATCCTCCAATGGCGTTTCCCTCGCGATCGAACGATGCGATCGTTTCTGCACTTTGCTTGCGCAGGTCTTTGAACACACTTCCCTGGACAATGGGGAAGAGCGTTTGATCGTAGCCATACTTCCCTTCGGTGGAGTCGAAGCGGTCACAGCAGCGTTTGAGCCAGCGATGCGTCATTTCCATGGAGCGTTTCGCATAATCGAACTCGCAGGGATAAGGCGTGCATTCGTCAAAAGCCATGATGATATCGGCACCTATGCTGCGTTGTATGTCCATCACATTTTCTGGCGTGAACAAGTGCTTGGAGCCATCGATGTGGGAAGAGAACTTAACGCCTTCCTCTTTTATTTTCCGTGCCGCTGCGAGTGAATAAACCTGGTATCCCCCGCTGTCGGTCAGGAGCGGATGATCCCAGTTCATGAATTTGTGGAGTCCGCCTGCTTTTTCAAGCGTGGAAATGCCGGGACGCAAATAGAGATGATAAGTATTGCCAAGGATTATTTGTGCGTGAATATCATTCTCCAGCTCGCGCTGGTGAACGGCTTTGACCGTGCCGGCTGTTCCCACAGGCATAAAGATGGGCGTAAGGATATTTCCATGCGCGGTTTGGAGTGTGCCGGCCCGTGCGGAGGAGTTGGGGTCTTTATGTTGGAGCGTGAATTTCATGGTTACTATAGGCTGTGATCATTGGGCTGAAGCCCGAAGTTAGGACAGGTTCGATGAATGATGACGGTTCTACCTAGCCCCGATGAAGCACTGAGCCTGTCGAAGTGCGCCAGCGGGAACAGCGATCCCATCCTGCACCAGCGTTTCGCTCCGATTTCCAACACGCTTCAGCATCACGCCCTACACCAGTGAGATTCGTAACCATTCGTTAATGGGCAACCTGGCTGTTAATTACTTTGTTTAAATCCAGCCAAAGATAGCACAAAGGTATAGATGGGGTGAGGGTAACTTCGCAAGCACTACCCATTACGGATTGGGGTTCTGCATTACCAATACAGCACAAGTATTTCTTTAATGCTACCATTCGTAATCCGCCCTTCGTAATCGGTAGGAATAAAATAAATGCAGCTTCCAGAGATCACTACCGCACTCGTAATTTTTGCCGTGTACAGCTTTGCGTACCTGGTGCAGCTGTGGTTCTACCTCTGGGTCTTTATCCGCCTGGCCTTTTACAAAAAGAAACCCTGCGAAGGAAATACGCCTCCCGCTTCCATTGTTATTTGCGCGCGAAACGAGGATGACAACCTTGTTGAATTTTTACCCATGGTGCTCGACCAGGATTATCCCGAGTACGAAGTGGTCGTGGTGAACGATTGCTCCTTCGATAATACGGGCGATGTGCTGGAAGAATTCGCGAAGAAACATAGCCGTTTGAAAATTGTGACGATAAAGGAGGATGAATATTACTCGCATGGGAAAAAGTTTGCCGTGATGGTGGGCATCAAGGGTGCAGCGCACGAACATCTTTTGTTCACCGATGGCGATTGCAAACCCAACAGCCGCGACTGGTTGCGCAATATGATGTGCGAGATGAAAGGGGAGACCGAGATCGTCCTGGGCTATGGCGGCTACGAAAAGGTGAAGGGGCTTCTGAACAAGATCATCCGGTTCGATTCGTTTTACATTGCGCTGCAATATTTGTCGTTTTGCCTCGCGGGCCGTACCTATATGGGTGTTGGCCGCAACCTTGCGTACAAAAAATCATTGTTCTTTAAAATGAAAGGCTTTGCCTCGCACTATTATATCGAGTCGGGCGATGACGATCTTTTTGTGAACGAAGCAGCCACCAAGCGAAATTCTAAAATTGAGATAGCGGTTTCGAGCCATACCACTTCCCGCGTTAAGCGCACATTCATGAGCTGGATCTGGCAAAAGCGCAGGCACATCAGCACGGCTTCGTTCTATAATTTTGCAACGAAGTGGAGGTTGTTCTGGCTCACGTTCAGTCAATGGCTTTTCTTTGCAAGCTTTGTAACGCTTTTGTGTTTGAACGAGCAATTGTACGTGGTGCTCGGTATGTTTTTGTTGCGTATGATATTACAATTACTTATCTTTAAAAAGTCTATGGATAAACTGGGCGAGAAGGATCTCATTTTTTTCACACCCCTGCTGGAGATCGCGCTGATGTTCTTTTACCCTGTTCTCGTATTGTCGAACCTGTTTTTGAAAAAGAATAAATGGAAGAGAACCTGAACGAGCATCTCTCCGAGAAGGCCGTTTATGATTACAACCTCGTGAGGTCAGCGCTCGAGAAAGGCGACCAAAAAGCCTATGCCGAGCTGATGGACCGTTACCGGGATTCCGTTTATTTTATGTTGTTGAAGATGGTGAACAACAAGGACGATGCGGACGATCTTACTATTGAAGCGTTCGGAAAAGCGTTCAAACGTTTGCACCAGTACACTCCCAATTTCGCGTTCAGCACCTGGCTGTTCAAGATCGCAACCAATAATTGCATTGATTTCATACGCAAGAAAAAGAAGGCCACATTCTCCATTGATAAACCCATGGAGAACGAGGAAGGCGGTGAGATGTCGGTGGATGTGAGATATGAAGGGCCGGATCCCGAGGAGAACATCATCAAAAAACAAAAAGTGATATTGATGCGCAACGTGGTGGAAAAGCTGAAGCCCCGCTACCGCAGGCTGGTGGAGTTGCGTTACTTTGAAGAAATGTCGTATGAAGAGATCTCTACGGAGATGGACCTGCCATTGGGAACGGTAAAGGCGCAGTTGTTTCGCGCGCGGGAATTTTTGCAGGCCTTGCTGAAGGATTCGGAGGGGAAAATTTAGGTATAAAGGTGAAGGGTATAGAGGCTGGGCGTTAAAGGGGGCGCGAAAATGCAGGGACGCAAGATTTTGCGTTTCGTTAATAGAAAAAGTATTGAGACGCATTATCGCGTCTCGTTTTGTTTAGAAAAGATCGTTATGCCCGATATTTCCATCATTCAAAAATATTTTCCTGGTCTTACTTCAAAGCAACAGGAGCAATTCTCGAAGTTGTATGATCTGTATTCGCATTGGAACGCGCAGATCAATGTGATCTCGCGAAAGGATATCGATCAATTGTACGAGCGGCATGT
>DATDFI010000356.1:0-15808 GCA_036522695.1 Bacteroidia bacterium
GCGCTACGCCCTTCTCGGCAAAACGCACCGCACTGGCGTAATCTTTTAAGTCAACATACACTCCCGAAATATTAATGTTGCCACCCGCAATTCCTTTTTTATCACCGATCTCCTGTTTAATGCTCAATGATTTGATGTAAAACTCCAGGGCTTTATCGGAGCGCTTTTGCTCGAGATAAACATTGCCTATGTTGTTGTACGAATAGCTGATGCCCCGCATGTCGTTGATCGCCAAACGGATCTCCAGGGCTTTTTTGTGGTAATACATGGCGGAGTCGAGCTCCTTCAACTCGTAATACGAATTGCCGAAGTTGTTGTAAAGGTTCCCGAGGATTTTTTTATCGTTGAGGAAGCTTTTCAGTTTCTCTGCGCTGTAAAAGGAAGCGAGGGCCGTTCTGTGATCGCGCAGTTTTTGGTAGATGAAACCGATGTTGTTGTAGCAGCGCGCAACCAGGTCGTTGTTTTTCGCCTGCTCCGCGATCTTGAGCGCTTTGAGTCCAAGTTCAAGCGCCCCGTCAAAATTGGATTTGGTATTGTACACGGCACATTGCGAGATGAGCGTGAGCACCTGCAGGGTAGGGTTGGCGGTTTTTTCGGCCAGCTTAACGGCCTGCTCGCAATATTGTGCGGCCTTGTCGGGGTTCATGGTGCTGTATTCGGTCACCAGGCGATTGAGGATCATCACCTTTTCGGAATCCCCAGCGGCAGGGAGTAACTTTTCGAGGCTGTCGACAAGTGTATTGCCGTGTGCCGGGCGATAAAAAGCAGTAAGAAGAAAAATTAAGAGTATAAGTTTCTTCATGAAACGCTAAGATAAATAAAATGAGTTTGTAGTTTGTAGTTTGTTGTTCGTGGTTCGCCACGAATGGACTTTTGAGTAGGGCATCGGGTCCCGTCAACGCTGAAATAGTTTGGAGTTTACAGTTTCGAGTTGGTGGAGGATGGATGGGGGGTGATGGCTGACAGGCTAATGACTAATTTTATCAACATTCCCTCACAAGCGGGGCAAAGAACTAATTTTGCCCCGATGATCAGGGTCGTTCTTCTAATTGGTGGTTTGGTTGCTTTATGGAGATTCTTCTTCGTAAAAACCAAGACGGAAGGAATAATGGAAAGGGCCTTCAATGCGAGGGAAAACGGAAGAGTGGATGAGGCGATCGCATTGTACACTGAAGCCGCCAACGAAATGCAGGCGAATTGGGTGGTTTTATATTACCGGGCCATTTGTAAATTGAAAATTAATGATAATGCCGGTGCGATTGGCGATCTTGAAAATGCAATTAAGATCAATCCGAAGTACAGCGGAAAAGCCCAGCAGCTTTTGGATGAAGTGAATGGTGGAACAATAAAATTAGGAAAGGAGCTTGATGACTTATTTAAATGAATTAAATCCCGTTCAGCGTGAAGCCGTGGAATGCACCGAAGGCCCGGTGATGATAGTGGCAGGCGCGGGCTCGGGCAAAACGCGCGTGCTCACGTATCGCATTGCGCACCTCATCGCAAAAGGCGCTGATCCTTTCAATATACTCGCACTCACCTTTACCAACAAGGCCGCGCGCGAAATGAAAGAACGCATTATGAAGCTGGTAGGCAATGAAGCGAAGAATTTATGGATGGGGACTTTTCACTCGGTATTTGCGCGCATATTGCGCGTGGAGGCCGCGCGACTGAACTATCCTTCAAACTTCACCATTTACGATACCGAGGATTCCAAAAGTCTGATCAAAGCCATTTTGAAAGAGCAGGGGATCGATGACAAAGTGTATAAGCCCTCATTGGTACTCAATCGCATTTCTTCCGCAAAAAATAATTTGATCGGGCCCATTGCTTATGGCAACAACCATCAGCTTATGGAGGATGATAAGATGTCGGGCCGACCGAAAATGGCGCTCATTTACCAGATCTATGCCAACCGATGCCTGAAATCGGCCGCCATGGATTTTGACGACCTGCTTTTCAATACCAATATCCTGTTGCGCGACTACCCGGATATTTTAAATAAATACCAGGATAAGTTCCGTTACATTCTGGTGGACGAGTACCAGGATACCAATTTTTCGCAGTACGTGATCGTGAAGCAACTGGCAGCACGTTTCGAGAATATTTGCGTGGTGGGCGATGATGCGCAAAGCATTTACGCTTTTCGCGGGGCTAACATCCAGAACATTTTGAATTTCGAGAGGGATTATCCTGATCTTAAAACATTCAAGCTCGAGCAGAATTACCGCAGTACAAAGACCATCGTTAATGCGGCCAACTCGGTGATCGCGCGTAACAAGGACCAGATCAAAAAGCTGGTGTGGACCGATAATGGGCACGGGGATAAAATAAAAGTGCTGCGCGCGCTTACCGATAACGAGGAAGGCTGGCAGGTGGCAAACATGATCTTCGAAACGAAGATGAATGAACAGGCACATAACCGCCACTTCGCTATCCTGTACCGCACCAACGCACAGAGCCGCGCAATGGAAGAAGCCCTGCGCAAAATGAACATCCCGTATAAAATTTACGGGGGTATTTCATTTTACCACCGTAAGGAAATCAAAGACCTGCTCGCGTATTTCCGTCTCACGATCAATAACCATGATGAGGAATCACTCAAGCGCGTGATCAATTTCCCCGCGCGTGGCATTGGAGATACAACCGTGAATAAACTGGTGCTTGCCGCCAACGATCATAACGTGAGTACCTGGACGGTGATGGAGAATGTGAATGATTTCGGGTTGGGATTGAATGCGGGAACGGCAGGCAAGATCGCTGATTTTGTTACGCTCATCAAAAGCTTTTCATCCATGATGCCCATCACCCCGGCCTATGACCTTGGAGAGCACATTGCAACGGCATCGGGGATTTTGCGGGAGTTGTACAATGATAAAACTCCTGAAGGCGTTTCGCGGTACGAGAACATACAGGAATTGCTGAATGGTTTGAAAGAATTTGCGGAAGAAGGCGGTGAGAAGATCGAATTGCCGGAGCTGGAAGTGGAAGAAGACCATCGTGAGCGCGAGGTTGAAAAAACTCCAGATACGGAGCGTGAAGAAGAAAAATCGCATGCCCTTTTCTCGAATGATCTTTTTTCAGAGGAGGAAAAAAAAGAAGGACCACCGGGTACAGAAGAAGCTGGATCGAAGGAAGCAACTAACAACCAACAGCCAACAACAAACCATCCAGCGGTCACGCTCGATGAGTTTATGAAGGACATTGCTTTGCTTACGGATGCGGATGAGAAAGAGGATCCAGAGGACCGTAACCGTGTTTCACTCATGACCATTCACGCTGCAAAAGGTTTGGAGTTCCCGTATGTTTTTGTGGTTGGTCTTGAAGAGAATTTGTTCCCTTCGCAGCTCTCGCTCAATTCCCGGGCTGATTTGGAAGAGGAGAGAAGATTGTTTTACGTGGCACTCACGCGCGCGGAGAAAAAAGTCACCCTTTCATTCGCCACCACGCGTTATCGCTGGGGCAACCTTATCAATTGCGAGCCGAGCCGTTTCATTGAAGAAATAGATGAAGATCATCTTGATTACATTGCGCCTAAAGTGGAAGAAAGCAGGGAAGGCTTTGGTGTGAAAAGAACATTTACCAAACGTTTCCAGAAAACTACCGAGAAAACAACTCCTTCGGTGCAGCAACCGGTGGTGAAAAAGAATTTAATTAAGATGAGCACCGCGAATAAGAACCTCACCAACGCTCCTTCCGATGACCTGAAGGACCTGCAGGTAGGGATGGAAGTGTACCACGAGCGTTTCGGCAACGGAAAGGTGGTGCACATGGAGGGGATTTATCCGAACAACAAGGCAACGGTGGAGTTTGGGGGGGCAACAGGAAAAAAAGCTTTGCTGTTGAAATTTGCGAAGCTGAAGATCCTGGGGTGAAACCGGACCCCTCCAAATAGCCCCGATGCCTGAGCGCTTACCGTGTAAGCACCCCTGGCAGCGGGAATAGCGGTCAATAAAAGCGATGCCGGTGCGCTTCAAAAAAATAACCGCTAAGCAGCAGGGCATTCGCAGAGGGCTACAGGGAAAAGTAGATATTTTCCCATTCACATCTCCCGTCTTTCAGCTCCCGTCCTTCTATCTCAATACTCATTTCCCGATTCCCGCTTCTCTTTCACACTTCCCATTCCATTAAAAACCTTATTTTTACACTTTACATAATTCCAATCCCTTTACATGGCAAAAAGAACAACTGAGCAGCACCAGCAAAAGCCGGTGAATACCACTCCTCCCGACATGGATTACAATACCCAGCAGCCTCACCTGGTTATTTCCGAATACGGGCGCAACATACAGAAGATGGTGAATTACGCCATCGCTCTGAAAAGCAAAGACGAGCGCAATAAAGCGGCCCAGGCCATCATACAGATCATGGGCCAGTTGAACCCGCACCTTCGCGACATTACTGATTTCAAACATAAACTCTGGGACCATCTTTTCATCATCAGTGATTTTAAACTGGATGTGGATTCGCCTTTTCCCATTCCCTCGCGCGATACCTTCAACACCAAACCCGAGCGCGTGGAATATCCTCATCACAAGATCGCATTCAAGCATTACGGTTTAACGGTGGAGCATCTCATCGCAAAGGCGGTGGAGATGAAGGATGGTGATATGAAAAATTTCCTGGTGGAGCTGCTCGCCAACCTGATGAAGCGCCATTACCTGAACTGGAACCGCGATTCGGTGAACGATGAAGTGATATTCGAGCACCTCAACCAACTTTCAGGGGGTAAATTAAAATTGAAAGAAGGATTCAGCCTGCGTCACACCAGCGAATTCGTGCAGCGTAATGTTTCGGGCTCCGGTGGCAGCATGAACCAGGGTAAGCAGAAGCACCATAAGAACCAGGGCAAGCAAAAGCACCACCAGAACCGCAATAACAATTATCGCAACCGCAACAAGCAGTAATTCTTTTTTATGGCCATTTTCGAGATCAACGGAGGCAAGCGTTTAAAAGGGGAGATCATCCCCCAGGGCGCGAAGAACGAAGCTCTCCAGGTCATTTCTGCCGTACTTCTCACTCCCGAAAAAGTTACCATCAGCAATATCCCGGATATTGTTGACGTGAATAAACTCATCGACCTGCTGAAGGACCTCGGAGTGAAAGTGGAGAAGACCGGCCACGAGGAATATACTTTCCAGGCCGATAATGTAAATGTGGATTACCTCAACTCGGATGTATTCCGGAAAAAAGGGGGCGGGCTTCGCGGCTCGGTGATGATCATAGGTCCGCTGCTTTCGCGTTTTGGTAAAGGATACATTCCTAAACCCGGTGGAGATAAAATTGGTCGCAGGCGTTTGGACACGCACTTCATCGGTTTCCAGAACCTGGGTGCGCGTTTTGTTTACGATAACAAGAGTGAATTTTTCAAGGTGGAAGCCGATAACCTCAAGGGAACATACATGCTCCTCGATGAGGCATCGGTAACGGGAACGGCTAACGTAGTGATGGCAGCGGTGATGGCCAAAGGGAAGACCACCATTTACAACGCGGCTTGCGAACCTTATTTGCAGCAGCTCTGCAAAATGCTGAACCGCATGGGCGCAAAGATCTCGGGTATTGGTTCTAACTTACTTACCATAGAAGGCGTTGAATATTTGGGGGGCACCACGCATCGTTTGCTCCCGGATATGATCGAGGTGGGAAGTTTCATCGGGCTTGCTGCGATGACGCAATCGGAAGTAACGATCAAGAACGTTTGCTTCGATGAGCTCGGCATCATTCCAAAAACATTCCAGCGACTCGGTATCAACCTCGAGCGGAGAGGTGATGATATTCACATTCCTTCCCAGGAAGTTTACCAGATCGACACGTTCATTGACGGATCCATTCTCACCATTTCCGATGCGATATGGCCCGGTTTCACGCCCGATCTCCTGAGTATCGTTTTGGTGGTGGCTACCCAGGCACAAGGATCGGTGCTCATTCACCAGAAAATGTTCGAGAGCCGCTTGTTCTTCGTGGATAAACTCATTGACATGGGTGCGCAGATCATTTTGTGCGACCCGCATCGTGCTACAGTGATAGGCATCGCCCGTAAATATAAATTGCGGGGCATCTCCATGGCATCGCCCGATATACGTGCGGGTGTGGCATTGCTCATCGCGGCCTTGTCGGCAGAGGGGAAAAGCACTATCTTTAACATTAACCAGATCGACCGCGGCTACCAGAATATCGATAAACGCCTGCAGGCACTGGGAGCGGAGATCGTTCGCAAAGCCTGATTGGCCCGAATATTGCTAAGAAAAATGAACAAACAAGATAAAAACATGAAACGTTTAAACTTCATTCTCACCATTGCCGCCATTTCCATGCTGGCTTTCGGCTTTGTGGCAATGAACGGGAACCGCCAGCAGGTGGTGGGCTCCAATGTGGGCCAGTATGCCCCCGATCTTAAATTCAAAAATCCTAATGATTCCGTCATTTCCCTCTCTTCGCTGAGCGGGAACCTGGTGCTGGTCGATTTCTGGGCATCGTGGTGCGGGCCTTGCCGTGGCGAGAATCCCAACGTGGTTGCGGCTTATACAAAATACAAGGACAAGCAATTTGTGAATGGAAAGAAGTTCATCGTGTTGAGTGTTTCACTCGACCAGGTGAAGGACCAATGGACGAAAGCGATCCAGAAGGATAATCTGTACTGGCCTTACCACATGAGCGATCTGAAGGGCTGGAGTTCGGCTGCGGCTGCATTGTATGGCGTGAACCAGATCCCCACTAATTTTTTGGTGGATGGAAAAGGAATGATCGTTGCGAAGTCGCTGCGCGGAGCTGCGTTGGAGGAGGAACTCGATAAGTATTTGAAGCAATAAAATTCTGGTAAGGAAGGAGGAGCCCGTTGTGAAAGCATCGGGCTTTTTTGTGCCGTATAATTGGATTTCAAGTTCCCAATTTAACTGAACTCATGAATGCTCCACATTTCTTTTTGGTCAAGCAAAAAGAAAGAACAGTAAAAAGCTACCGAAAGTGGGATGCCCGATCGGTCTTTGAGGATTTAACATAAATCCTATTATAAGACCCCATTCCCCAAAAAAAATCTAATTTAGCAAGGCAAAATATTTCAGTCATGAAAAAACTCTCTCTCTTATTTGCAGGCGCGATGATCGCACTGTGTTTCAGCAAACCCGTGGACACTTATCCCTTTGATAAATGGGACTCTGCCACGCTGGAAAAAGCGAACACGGCTAAAGACGCTTCGTATTTATCGGCCGAAGAGAAGAAAGTGATCATGCTCATTAACCTGGCCCGCCTCAAGCCGGACCTCTTTTCGAAAACTTACCTCGCGAAGTACCTCGATTCCACTAAAACGAAAACCACTTCGTTCACGGGGTCATTGAAGAACGATCTTGAAGCGAACACCAAACCCATGGAGGTAATGATGCCCAAAGAAGACCTGAGTACGGAATCGGCAACACATGCGGGCGACCTCGGCAGCACCGGGAAAAAGGGAGGCTTTACCGCTGACGGAAAAAGTTTCGAGTTTCGAATGACGAAGTACAAAGGCACTTATGGTGCAGTGGTGGAGAACTACGATTATGGCCATAAGGACGCACTTTCCATTGTGATCGGCATGCTTATCGACCAGGACAACGCAACCATTTCGAACCGCAAAAATATTTTGAATAAGAATTTAAAGAGCGTGGGCATTTCCATCAAGGAACATAAAAAAGAAAAGTGGTGCTGTGTGATGGATATGGGGAAGTAGGGTATAGAGGGGATCAATGACCAATAATCAATGACTAAGATAATCCACATATCGTTTTTGTTTATCATCGTCAGCGCCTGTTCTTCGGGACCGAGGAAAGAGAGTGCGCAGGATTTTTATTTCCCCTATCGTGATCTTTCGAAAGGAGCCATTTACAAATTTGTGAATGATGGCGACAGCTCGGATATTTTCAAGTGGAAGATGATGGAAGTGGTAGAAGGAAAAGATACCGTATTGGTAACGGAAGTTTTCCGTAACGGGAATTTCAAGCTGGAAGAGCAAAAGGAAATGTTGGGTATTCGTGGTTCTAAATTACTTTCCTGCTGTTTTTATCCCATCGATTCAATGGGAGAGATCTACCAGAGCAAATGTGATGTGGAAGAAGACTCGGTGCACAAATGGAAATTCAACCCGGGTGATTCTTGCCGGTGGAGAGTGAAATACAAAGAGGACGGAAAGCCGATCACGGTGTTGCGTGCGCGGAGTTTTACGGGTGATTCCGTTACGGTGAATTGTTTCGGTAAGGACATGAAGTGCATGGAGTTCTATGATCGCTATGATCTTTCGTCAACGGTAAAAGATTCTTCTGGCGCTGAAAAGCCGCAACACACTTCTTATTTTATCCTCAATTATTTTGCGCGGGGCATGGGCCTGGTGAAATACAAGGTATGCCTGCCCGGTCAAAAGCCCAAAGATTATCGCCTTGTGAAGGTGGAGAAATGAAAAAGTTAGAAGGGAGCCCCGAAACGTTATCGAAGCCCCCTTTAACAAATAACCATTAACCCTTATTTCACCAGCGTGAGCTTCTTCGTTTCCCAAACGTCATTCACTCCCACTTTCAGGAAGTAGGTCCCGGCCTCAAGACCTGCCGCGTTCCATTCGATAATGTAATTGCCGGCCTGCTTCTTTTCATTCTCCAGCGTTGTGATTTTCTTCCCGCACACATCAAATATTTCCAGCGTTACCTTCGAATCCTGTAACAGAGTATAATTTATTTTTGTGCTTTCACTGAAAGGGTTGGGCGAGTTGCTGATGTTTTGAACAAAAGCGGATGCGTCATGTACTCCCGCGCTCCCGCAGGAATAATTGATGTTCCCGCTCAGCAAACCTGCGTTGTTGTTCTCATCGGTTTCCGAGATCTCCTGCCCGCTGTCGACCCAAATGCCAAGCCGGTATGTCCCGTTGGGAATATTTGGCGTTTGCGAAATGTCGATGTCCCAGTTTGAAATGGTGATGCAGGAGTTCCCGGATAAACCGTTGTTCAGGCGCTGTGTCCCGATGATCCAGTAATTCTGGCTGGGCGTATCGTACAGGTACATCGAGACATCAAAAGCCGATGCGTTGCCGTTGTCGTTATTGCATACATCAACCGTGATGCCGGTAATGATGCAATTGGAGCCGGGCGGATTATAGCTGTAATTGATGCCGGGAACAAGATCGATCTGTGCGTTGATCGTTTTTAGTGCGAGCAGGCATGCAGCTGCCATGCAAAGTGTAATTTTGTTTTTCATGATGATTTTTTTATGTGTGATTATTTTTGAATTGTGATGTGTGTAAACAAAAGTCGTGCAGGCACGCTTCTTGTTAAAACAGTATCGTCCCGCAAACAGCAAGTGCCGCGCTCACCGGGTTGTGCGGCAGGCGATGTTCAAAGCGAAACGGGAAATAAAAGGATGAGTTCACAAAAAACAGGAACATGAACAAACAGCTATACGATACGTATAAAAAACTCGGTGAAACGGTGAAGTCGGAGATCCGTTTTCGTTTGAAGGATTCTCCCGTGGGACTTTCTTTCATGGATTTTTTGGAGCAATGTGCCAACCGCAACTTCCATAACCGCGATGTGGTGGAGCATATATATAAGGAAGAGCTGGAAAGCAAGCCGTACGCGGTGCTCGAGAACCGTTATTTCAAACTCCGCAAGAAATTTGCGGACGAATACCTGGTGGCTAACGAGGATGCGAATGTTTTTTTGCCGGATGAGGAGCAGGAATTGCAGCGCTGCCGCCAGCTCATAAGCAATAATGAGAAGGAAACAGCATACCAGCGATTATCAGAGCTGGAAAAGATATGCTGGCAGAAAAATATTTTCGAATTGCTTCCTGCCATCATCGACCAACTGATCTTTTGCAACCAGGCCTTCAATCGTCTCGATCGCAATGAACGTTTGTTCGGGCGGCTCGAAGATGCGATACAACTGGAAGCGGATATCAAACGCTGCATTATGCTTGCGCGTAAAGTGTACGAGATCAATTACCGCTCGGGCGTGAAGCATGCGCGAAAGGAACTGGAGGCGATGAAGGACCTTGCGATGAAGCATGTGAAATACCCCCGTTTCAACATGTGCTATCACCACGTTTCACTTTATTATAAACTGGGCTCCACCGATTATGTGAACGACATGCAGGTGATCAGCAGGCACTACGCACAATTCAGGAAACTTCACGAGCAATATCCCTTGTTGCCGCTTATCGCCTACCGCGTTAATTATATACAATACCAGCATTTTCACTTCAGGCAGATCCAGGTGTTCTACCATTTCAACCGCTGCGAATTTGAAGAGGCATATGCTGCGATGAAAGAGGCCTGGGAAATGACGGAGGCAGAGGAAAATATTTTCAGGGTGTATAAATCCGAGTCGCTTTACTTCAACCTTATCAGCGCACAGTTGGCTACGGAGCGTTATGCGGAGGCCGATATGACCGCTGACCGCTACATTGCCTTCCTGAAGCAAAATGACCAGTCAGGCAAGATGCCTTACGCCTACACGCAAAAGGCCATGATCTGGGCGGCCGCCTTCCCGAAGATCAAAAGCGAGCAGGTGGATTTTTTCCTGAAAAGGATAGAAGAATACCAGCGCACCCTCAAAAAGCAAGACAATATCCAGCTCTCGTGGGCGGAGTCGGAAGCCTTAAGGGCAAAAATATTTTTTATACAGCGCAGGTACGAGAAGGCGCTTGCCATGCTGAAAAGTGAAGAAGTGAAGAAATTCTATGAGTCCCTGGGCCTGTATCAATTGTTCGGGGAACTGTATTCACTGTACCGTTCTCCTTCCAGGGAAAGAAAGGAAGAACTGAAAAGGAAGATCAGCGCAAAACGGTACACCACCAAAGCCCCTAACATTATGATGCAGCTGCGATGGTTGCAGAACATGGTCGGCCAGGTTTGATCAATCTTATGAGTTCACAACAAAGGCCCCGGAAGCCCTGTATTTGCAGGGCTTTTGACCTCCCGGGGTTTTGTATCCTCCTTTCCGGGGCGAATAGGTAAGCCGCGTTCGCAGGCAATGGAATTACATTTGTAATGCCCCGTATCAATTCCGCATCCCCGGTAAATTCAGCGAAGAGATAATCCTATCTTTGCGAACCCGGAAAGGAATGAGCCGGGGGGAGGGAAGAAAGAAAAAAGTCAAACGCAAAAACAAACCGTATGAACAAGATGTACCGCACGAACACAAAGAACCTCCTGCTTCTTTTGATGTTCCTTTCCGTAAGCGCTTTTAAACTCCTGGCACAGCAAAATAATAACCTCGTGGTCTTTTCGGAGAACGGGGAGAAGTTTTACGTGATCCTAAACGGGATAAAGCAGAACAACAGTTCGGAGACCAATGTAAAAGTTACAGGGCTGATCCAGCCCCAGTACAAGGTGAAGATCATTTTCGAGAACAAGAATATTCCTGATGTGAACCAGAACGTGTTCATGAGCGATGGAGGCAATCCCGCCAATATGATCGAATTCACTTATTCGGTTTCAAAAACAAAAAAGGGATATAAACTTCGTTATCGCAGTGCCGCCCCCTTCGCTTCGGTGCAAACCACACCCGACCAGCATGTGGTAACTTATACAACCGGTCAGCCCAGCGATATGAACGTGACCACAACCGGTGGAAATGTAAATGTTACGAGTGACGGAGGAATGAATGGAGGCACGGGTACCACCACAACAACTACAACTACAACCACTAACGGAACAACTACAGGTAACGGGAACGGCACGGTGGGAATGAATGTGGGTGTGAATACCGGTGGAAACGGTTTCAACATGAATGTAACGGTGAATGACGGAACGGGGAACGTTCAGCAAACCACCACCACAACCACCACTTCTTCATCTACCACTACCACTTCCGGTGGAATGAATACAAGCACCACCACTACAGGAAATTCCGGGAACACGGGGATGAATGTGAATGTTAACACTACGGGGACCGGCATGAATGGAGGAGTTAACATGAATGTGACCACTACAGGTGACCAGTTGCCGGACAATCATGGCACTGATCCGCTTCCCAGCAATGGTGGTAACATGAACAGCAATTACAGCAGTAATTCTTCTCCCTGTACATTCCCCATGAGCGATTTTGATTTCAATTCGGCAAAGGAAAGCGTGAAGAACCAATCGTTCGCAGATAAGAAGATGATCGTAGCCAAACAGGTGATCGACAATAACTGTCTTACCTCATCCCAGGTAAAGGAAATCATGACGCTGATGGATTTCGAGAATAACAAACTGGATATTGCAAAGTATGCCTATAAGAAAACCCTCGACCGCAATAATTATTATAAAGTGAATGATGTTTTTGATTTTTCGAGCAGCGTGGATGAGCTGAACAAATATATACAGTCGCAGAAATAATTTTAACACTTCATATTAAGGTCCCCTTCGCGCAAAAAGCGGAGGGGATTCTTTTTTATCTTTGCCCGATGGTTAAAAAAATCCTCCTGTTCGCTTCCATTTCCGGTGCAGTTGCAGTTGCTCTTGGTGCTTTGGGCGCACATTTCCTCAAGGAGCATCTTTCCGATAAAATGATGAATGCCTTCGAGACGGGTGTGCGTTACCAGATGTATCACAGCCTCGCGCTCATCGGCCTCGCATTGGTGCACGAAAAGATGGAGGAGCGTTCGCTTCGCAGGGCGGGAAGGCTTTTCATGGCGGGTATCATTTTATTTTCCGGGTCGCTTTATGCGATGGTTTTCGCGCAGCTTGGAGGAATGAGCTGGGATTGGCTCGGGCCGATCACGCCTCTTGGCGGAGTTTGTTTCATTCTCGGCTGGCTGATGTTCGCTTTCACTTTTTTGTTGTAAAAACTTTTTTCTATGAATACATTTTATGAGCGCTACCGCGAGCTGATGCGAAAGATCGCTGACATCAATTATTCAGCAGCGGTTTTGGGTTGGGACCAGGAAACGTACATGCCCCCGCAGGGCGCTGAGATACGCGCCCAGCAGTTGTCAACGCTGGCGGGCATTGCACATGAGCTTTCCACCAGCGGTGAGCTGGGCGATATCTTGAAAGAGCTGGGTGCGGATAATTCCCTTTCGGAGAAGGAAAAGCGGAATGTAAGGCAATCGCTAAAGGATTATACCGACCGGAAAAAATACACTACTGCTTTTGTGCAGGAAATGAGCCGCAGTGTTTCGGAGGCATTCCAGGCCTGGCAGGAAGCAAAGAGCAAAAGCGACTTTTCGATCTTCGCTCCCAAACTGGAGAAACTGGTGAAGCTGAAGCGGGAGGAGTGCAATATTCTCGGGTATAAAGATCATCCTTACGATGCCTTGCTGGATCAATATGAACCGGGCGCGCGAACGGCCGACCTCTCTATTCTTTTCCAGGATGTGCGGGAACAGCTGGTGGAGTTTGTGAAGAAGATCGCTGCAGCGAAACAGAACGATGCGAGTTTCATGCATAAACATTACGATAGGCAAACCCAATGGGACATCGGCATTGAATTGCTGAAGCAAATGGGTTACGAGATGGGGTCGGGGAGACAGGACATCTCATCGCATCCCTTTACCACCAGTTTTAATGCAAAGGATGTTCGCGTTACCACGCGCATCAATGAAAATGACCTCAGCGAGATGATCTGGAGCTGTATTCATGAAGGAGGTCACGCTTTGTACGAGCAGGGCATCCCGGTGGAGGAGTACGGCCTTCCCACAGGCGAAGCCATTTCGCTCGGCATCCACGAATCACAATCGCGCCTTTGGGAAAATAACGTGGGAAGAAGTCTTGCTTACTGGAAATGCAATTATGGGAAACTTCAAAAGGCATTCCCTGGAAACTTAAAGAACGTATCCGTAGAAAGTTTTTACAAAGCCATGAACCTGGTGAAACCTTCATTGATCCGCACCTCGGCCGATGAGCTCACGTATCATTTTCATATTATGATCCGTTTCGAGATAGAGAAGGCACTGATCGAGGGAAGCATTGAGGTGGCGGGACTCCCATCGGCCTGGAATAATAAATATAAGGAGTACCTCGGCATTGATGTGCCTTCGGATGCAAAGGGCGTGCTGCAGGACATACACTGGAGCCATGGAAGCTTCGGTTATTTTCCAACGTATTCTTTAGGCAGCTTTTATGCGGCCCAGTTCTTTGCTAAAGCAAGCACTCAAATACCCGGTTTGGAACAGCAGATCGAAGGGGGCAATATGGCCGATCTGCTCAAATGGCTTCGTGAAAGTATCCATCAATATGGAAAGTTTTACAGTGCTGAGGAACTGTGTGTTAAGGTTACAGGAGAACCTATTAACTTTAAATATTTTATGGACTATGCGCGTAAAAAATATGCGGGTATTTATAACCTGGCATCTTAATTGGCATATAACTTGAAATACACGGTTCAACCATACATAAAACCATGAAAAAGTTCATCCTCTTTAGTTGCTGCTCTCTTTTCTTTTTCGCTTCATGTAAGCATAAGGAGAAGATTCAGCAAACAGATATGAGCAAGACCTCCAGCACCTCTGGCGGGTCCACCACCATAACTACCACTACAAACCCATCGCCCGATCCCACGCGAAAGGACACCACTATGCGCCTGGTGGTCTCGTTCATCAGCATTGGAGCGGGCACGGATTATAAAGCGAAAGAAGAATACGATAAGCTGATCAGCGATCATCCGAAAAAGCCAAAATACGATGAAACGCACTGGGGCCGCGAGGGAGAAGTGGACTATTGCTTCACCCTGTCGGAAATGGAGCCCAGGGACCAGGATGATTTTGTGAAAAGAACAAAGGACCTGCTTGGCACCAATAAGCTCGTGATCATAACCGAGAACCAACCCTGCAGCCACAAGCATTGATCACGTTCTGCTTATAAAAAACAATGGGCGTTGGAACCAGGAAAATAATTCCCTTTCCAACCTGTTTACAACCATTTTTTTCGTCTACACAACTTTGTTTTTCAACCGCTTATCCTGTTGAAAATACACCTCACTCCCAAGGGCAATTTTTGGTAAATTTGCGCGTAAAATTCAAAGCGGGCCGCGCATTCAACGTCTAACAGCAAAGGGAGGTGTAAAGCATGCGGCCCCCACCCGTCCCTTTAAAAAAACATACGTATGAACCAATATGGATTAAGAGCCAAGGATGCCACTATAGCAAACCTTGGGCTGGGCAATGTGGAGGCGGCTTACTGGAACGTGAATGTGGCTGAGCTTGTAGAAGAGACCATCATCAGGGGCGAAGGCGTTTTAACCGATACGGGCGCGCTGGCCATCGATACCGGGGAGTTCACCGGTCGTTCACCCAAAGATAAATTCATTGTTTACGATAACATCACCAAGGACAGCGTGTGGTGGGGTGATGTGAATTTCAAATTCGATCCTGAAAAGTTCGATAAGCTTTACAACCGTGTTACGGCTTATTTGAACGGTAAGGAAGTTTATGTGCGTGATTGTTACGCTTGCGCTGATCCGAAATTCCGTTTGAATGTGCGCGTGGTGACCGAAACGCCATGGGCAAGTTTATTTGCGAATAACCTTTTCCTGCGTTTGACCAAAGAAGAGATCCTGAAATTCTCTCCCGAGTGGAGCATCATTTGCGCTCCCGGCTTCAAAGCCGATCCCGCGATAGACGGCACACGCCAGCACAACTTCACCATCATGAACTTCACCAAAAAGGTGATCATCATTGGTGGAAGCGCCTATACAGGCGAGATCAAGAAAAGTATTTTCACCTTGCTCAATTATATTCTCCCGCACGAGAAAAGCGTGTTGTCCATGCACTGCTCGGCCAACATAGGCAAAAGCGGGGACACGGCTATTTTCTTCGGGCTCTCGGGAACAGGGAAAACAACTTTATCGGCTGATCCAAATCGCGGACTCAT
>DATDFI010000357.1:0-2315 GCA_036522695.1 Bacteroidia bacterium
AGTTGCGGTAATTGTTGTGACGGAAGTGCAAATGGTATCGTGAATGGCGGTACACCGGCTTATTTTTATTCGTGGAGCACTTCACCGGTCCAAAACCTGGCAACAGCCACGGGGCTTTGTCCCGGTACTTACACACTTTGTGTGACGGACATTAATGGCTGCGCATCCTGCTCTACCGTAACAGTGAATTTTTCGAGTGGAATGGAGAATGCTTCGGACAATAGTTTGATAAGCGTTTACCCCGTTCCATTCGGTGAGGAATTCACCCTGCAGTTCGATAAGCAAATTTTTGCAAATGGGAATGCGGAATTGACGATCACGAATTTACTTGGCGAGAAAATAGGGGAGATGGCGCTGAATTCAGCAACAACGATGATCAACACCTCGAAGTGGGATGCGGGTGTTTATTTTATATCAGTACGCACTTCATTGGGAGTGATCACTAAGAAAATTGTGAAGGAGTAGAATGGTGCTTTATTGCTGGTTTTTAATTGTTGATTGGAAGAGGGAGAATTTTAATTTTTGAGAGATAGCTCATTGCTCGAACTCTTTACGCCCCAGCGAGCGAGTGCGTATGCCCATGGCCCGTGCGGAAATGCCTGCGTGATTTGCGGACATACGCACCCCTCGAGCCCGGAGGCGTTCGGGAAAAATTGATCATGGTACTCACCTTAGACGAATTACATAAGTGTTTGAGTGTGGAAAAAAAGCAGGATGGTCAATGCGATCATTCCAGTTACCGGGAATGGCATAATGGGAGCCAGGGGCTGACGCTACACCTCCAGCTGATCGGTGAAATTGCAGAAACACCGGTGGAAAATCAGTTCGACCTTCCTTATTGGGGAAATGACGCTCCGATAAATTTCAGGTTTTACCCGTATTATGGGTGCGAAGTTCTCCGTTGCCGCAATTGCAAAGAACTCTTTTTGCATTACCGGGAAATTGGCGGACATGCTCCCCAGGAAAGGTATAGATTACTCAGAAAAGAATTAATTGTTTGGTAGCTACAGTAAATCAATCCCTCGAGATCTTTAATGCCCCGCAGTTCTTCAGGTCGGATGAAAGTTTGAGTTTCTTTTCACCGTTGGCATCGATGATGCTCACCGCCACCGTACAGGGCGGCATCTTGCCTTCATCGATGGCGTAAAGCATCAAATAATAATCCTTGCCGGGTTCCAGTTTCACTTTAATGTACTTGCCCCCGCCCGTGAGGTGATAATTATCGAGCACGTTCTCCTGGTTCAACCACAGGCTTATCACATCATCATCCACAAATCCATCGTCCCACACACGTATGGTGATGGAATCGGAACTTACCTTAACTCCACCCTGCGATTTTACATTCCGGTCCTTAAGCGTTTGCGGGGGATCGTTCTTCACCGTTTGTTTCACCGTATCTTTTTTGATCGCGATCACCGAATCTTTTTTACAGGTATCGCATTTCACCTTGTTCTTGCAATTGCCTTCCTTCACCGCAAACAAGGGGTCCTTTAAAGGAGTACGTGCAATAAATAATTTTTCATCGGGACCTTTGAACGCGATGATGCGGTAATCGGGAGTGAGGGTGATGTTGGGATAACCACTCTCCACGTAACTGTACACATTCGCATTTTTGATATCGTACTCGGTAAAAGAGGCCCCCCCGTTATCCGATTCCAAATACACCAATTCTCCTTTCACACTATCGGTGAAATGCCGGTAATACGTGATATGGATGCGGTCGGCCGGATCGATATAGATGATCGGGCGGAGCGTGCTGCCATGGTAATTCTGCAAATTAGTGGAAGTGATCTTTTCAATTTCGCTCTTATTCCATGAACTTCCGTTGCGTTTTTGCAGGCAATGCGGGTTGTTGTAAGAGCCGTTGGAATACGAGGGGAAAACAATGAACGGGGAGCCGGAACTGTTCACGGCAATATCCATGTAGCAATTCGCGGAATTAGGTGTTTGTTCTTTTTCCCAGCTCCTGCCATGATCGGATGAATAATAATAAAGGATGGGCCCTTCGAATTTACCGAGCACAATGTGCGGGTTGCAGGCCTTGTCCACCGTCATTTTAAGCGCGATGGGACGCGGGCCGGGATCCACGCGTGAGATATTCCATTTTTTTCCATCGTGGTAAGCGTAAGCGAAACTTTTATCGTCATACATATAAGCGGTGTGCATATGCCCGCAATTGTCGATCTCCAGGTCGATGAAAAAACCGATCATCATTTTGCCGGCTCCGTTCGACTCGATGGTATCACGGTTCCATTTACCGCTTTTATCCTTCATCATATGTATGGCTGCACTCGGTCCATTGTAAAACCAATTTA
>DATDFI010000358.1:0-2724 GCA_036522695.1 Bacteroidia bacterium
GCTGGCCGAAAAAAAGGGAGAAGCCCTGGCTTGGGTGGAAAAAGCAATGAACGAGGTAAAGATATCGTCACTGCAAATGGCGCAGTTGAAAGTGATAAGGTTCCTGGCCGAACTGGATCCTTCGCATTTTAATGAGAACGCTCAACAGGATTTTGAGTCCACGTTGCGATGGCTCGATGTACACCGCAGCGATTTTATCGACTACGATACTTTCACAAGCCAGTTCATGTTGTATGTTTCGGGTGAGTTCCTGCGCGCAGGCGATGCAGCAACAGCGGCCCTGCTGCTCTCCAAAAATAAGCGGGACATGGGCATGGATCGGGTAAGCGGGCTGGCGCATGGTGCGGTGGATCTCCTCGTGATGAAAGGGCAGACTCGTGACATAGAGCGCATCATCCGGCTTTTGAAAACGGGAAAAAGCTCGGGCTGGGAAAAATTTCTTCTCAAAGGGTGTTCATTCTCCATCGATGGTCTTTACGACCTCGAGGGGACCTGGTTCATTCATCACGATCAACTGGATTCGGCTTACAGCTGTTTCAGCAAAGTGGATGAAAAGTATTGGGAGAACGAGGCCAATCGTTCACGGCTTAACATGGATCCCTTTTACGTGGACAACGTGGAGAACCATTATAATAAAGGCTTCGATACGGTGGACTATCACAACAAGGCCAAATATGTAAAGCGCATGCTGGAACTTAAACATAACGTGGCAATGAAAAAGAATACGGCTCAAAGTTGTTACCTGCTCGGCAATGCATATTACAACATGACCTGGTTCGGGAATTCATGGGCCATGATGAAATTCTCCTGGCATGTTTACGGTGCTTATAACGCGGAGAAGAATTCACTTAACGATGTGTACTGCGGCTGCAGGCGTGCCGAGGATTATTATTTAACGGGATTAAAAAGTGCGAGGGACGACAGCACCGCTGCTATTTGTGCATTGATGGCGGGCATCTGCGAGCGGAACAGGAAAGTTTACCGGACCGGCTCAACGGGTAAAGTGGATTTCCTTCGCAATAAATACCGGGACGTGGTGCTGCAGCGTTTTGGCAGTGCTGATGTTTTCGATTCGTTCAGGGAATGCAGTTTTCTCGAGGAATACCAGGAGCGTTTGCGATGAAGGCCTTTTTTCCAGCGATCTTCCTTTTTTTCGCCTGCGGTTCACCTGCGCAAAACGATTCATTGAAGGCATTGCTCGCGTTATTTAAACCTGCCGGGCTGCCGCTGCACGTTAATTTTAACAGCGAGGCGGTAATGGCCCCTATCTACCAGGGTGACAGTAAGGATGGCGTGAGCTATAACGATTATATTCCTTCGGGAGTTGATCACAACGATTCTCTAATAGAAATTCCTCCCGGATTCCTTCCAGGGTATTTTCATGAAAGTGCGGTACGGGAGGATCTTGGAGAATATGCGGATACCGCCCAATATTTTTGCTTCGCACTTTGGAAATTACCCGTTACAGGCTTTTACGCCCTGCTCTATGAAAAATATTTCCTGGTCAGCGGCATGTCCTCGGCTGAAAAATACCTTGTCACTATCGACTCCTGTGGAAAATTCATTTCAAAATTGATGCTGGCTTCCTGCGTGTACAGCGGGACTTCGATCTACAGTGATCCTGATGACCCGGGGGCATACGACCGGAGGCCCTGGTACCCTATCAACTTTGGAAATATCGATAAGGACCGGAGCATCACCATTTACTTCGAAGAGAATGCGAAGCAGGGAAAATATAAGATAGATAAAGAAGGAAATATCATCGGGATGAATTAACGCACGGCATAATTCTTCATTTCCATTTTAAGTGCGCAGTGGAAATGTCCTTTGGGACAGGAGCGGTGGCCGTGCAGGCCACAGGGGCGGCATTCCAGTTTCACTTCTGCGATAACGGTATTATCGGATAAAGGGCCAAACCCGAAAGCCGGTACAGTGGAACAGAAAAATGCGGTGACCGGTGCATTCACAGCCGTTGCAAGGTGGAGCGGGGCGGAATCGTTCACATAATTCATTTCAGCATCGCGCATCAGTTCAGCCGAACCCAACAGGCTTAATTTGCCTGCGAGGTTCTGGATTTTTCTTCCCGGGTTCTCTTTCGCGATATTTTCACAAAGCGCTGCATCGCCCGGTGCTCCCAGCAAAAGAATGGATAAGGCGGGATCAAGAGAAGCGATAAGCTCATTCCATTTTTCTTTCGGCAATTGCTTGGTATACCAAACCGAAGCCGGGGCAATGCAAATATATTTTCCAGCCGGTTGAGATCCTTTTGCCGCTGCAATGTCCTTTTCGGAGGGATAAAGCCTGGGGCGCGCGGGAACGGTGTCTGTTAGCTCAGCAATGAGTTTCTGGTTGCGTTCCGTTTCATGCGTGCCGTCACCTATCACATGCTTCAGCTTTTTGGTATACGAAAATGAAAAGGGGTTTTTATCGAAACCCACCCTTCGCTGGGCACCGGAAAAAGCGGTGATGAGTCCTGAACTTGCAAAACGATGCAGGTTGATGACCTGGAAATATTTTGTTTCCCTTACTTTTTTGATGAGCCGCTGGATCTCCTTGTATTTCCCTTTCCTTTTATCGAGCACCAATAACTCGTGTAAAAAGGGATGGCCGCTGAACAGGCTTTCGCTGCCGTTGCGGATCAAAAGATCGATCTGCGCTCCAGGATAATGAGTATGCAGTTTTTCGAGCACAGCTGTTGCCAGGATCACATCGCCAATGAAGGCG
>DATDFI010000359.1:0-3617 GCA_036522695.1 Bacteroidia bacterium
TTTTTCACTTTAATTATTCTGCTCCAAATTTAACCTACTGAATCCCCCCTCCCTCCGCACATTTCCAGCGTGTTCGCATTTCGGCAGGCCCAGTGCAGGATCTTTACAAGGGGGATACCATTATTAATTCATACTTCCTCCAGCAAAGTCCTGAACGCAACAAATTTATCCTTGTACCGCTCCGAATGTTCTTTTTGCAAGCGAGGAGCTTCTTTTTCCTGGTACTCCAAAAGATCTTCCATATTGGCGCAGGTATACTGTATGGAATAGCTTGTCCCGCTTTCTTCATCCACCAGGATCTTGCAGATACGATTCTGAAGGAAATACCCGGTGGCCATTACAGCTGGAATGTGAATTTCTTTCATCCACCTGAGCCACTCTTCGCGCACATCGTTATCGATGTTTACCGTTACGTTGTATATGATCATTTCACTGTGAATATACGGACCATCGAAACCGCAATTCCGCGGTTCATGCGTACAATATAAATAATAAATAAAGAACGGATAATTACGAATAGCGGGAGAATGCCGTTTTGAGCACAGGAGGTTTCGCTGTTCAAATTCGTAATTCTCATTTCGTAATTCGTAGAATTTTAATTCACGTTATCCCCGCGCAGCCTGCGGTAACGTTTGCGTGCCTCCACGGTAAAGAGGCTATCGGGATGTTTCACGAGCAGGTCCTCGTAAAGCTGTTTTGCTTTTTCCTTGTCGTTGAGTTTGTTCTCGTACAACTCGGCCAGCTTGAACATGGCATCATCACCCAATAGGTCATCGTTAAAGTTTTTGATGATGTTATCGAGGTAATTCGCGGCTTCCTGGTATTTGTATTGCTTGAACTTTATTTCATATCGCTTGTAAAGGATGTCATCGGTGAGCGAGTGGCCGGGAAAAAGTTTTTCAATGGAATCGAGCGTGAGTTCGGCCAGCGAATCCTGGTTGCGGAATTCCTCGAGATCGGCACGCGCAAACATCATGAGCGGAACGGGATTGGTGTCGATCGCAAGGTTATCACTTATTTTCAGGGAGAGGTCCATGGCATCGTTCGCGATGAGCTTGGTGGTGGCGCCTTTCAATACGCTCAATTGGGATTGTGCCCACTGGAAGTCACCTATATAATAGGATAGTCTTGCATTCCTGAATTTCGCTTCCTGGCCTATCTGGTCCTGCTTGAATGCTTTCTCTACCTGCGAATAAAGCAGTGAAGCTTCCCACACATTCCCGGTCATCAGTTCTATATCCGCTTTTTCCAGCTTGCATTCGGCCTGCATGATCTCGCTCAGACCCGGAAGCTCGATGGTCTCGTTCAGCAATTGTTTTGCATCTTCTGTTTTGCCGAGGAAGAAGGCCTGCAGGTGCGCGAGGTCCTTCATGATGCCGGCAGTGCCGGAATATTTCCCCAGCTCATCGAGTGTAGAAAGGTATTGTTTCTCGAGTGAAAGAAGGTCGCTCCTCGTATAATCTTTTTTACCAATGATCTTTTTGTAAAGCACGTTGAGTAATTCGGTGCGGGCACCGTAATAATAATTCCCGTCACGGCCCTTGGCGATCACGTATTCGTAACACTTTACCGCCACATCATAAAATTCATTCGCCACACAGATCTGGGCCAGGTCCATGATGCGGAAACCATCTTCCTTCATCCGTTTATCGAGCGCTTTGGCTTGCGTGAAGGCCGCATCGAATTCGCGCTGCTGTTCGAACATCCAGATGAGCAGGCGTGAGTACACATCTTTATCGGGATGACGTTGTATGGCTTTTAACAGCTCTGATTTTATGATCTCTATTTTTTTCTGATCGGATTCTGAATTGAAATTGGGTTGTAAGGCATTTTGAACACCATCGATGTAAGCATCGGAGACCATCAGCACATCCAGCAATTCACTCACCATGGAAGTGATATCGCCCTTAAGCGCGTAAACGGAAGCGATCTCGAAATTGAAAGGATAAGTGTCCTTACTCATCTTTCGTCCTTTCATGTACGCATCAATGGCGAGATCGTATTCCTTCAGGTTAATGAGCGCCTTTGCCACATCGAACACCTGCTGGTTCTCTTTGATCTGCTTTATGGATTCCTGGTATTGCCTGGCTGCTTTGTCTTTATCACCCGAGGCGAGGTATACATACCCGAGATCCACAAGATACTTGAGCTGGTCGGGGTTTTGTTTGGCAGCGCGCTTCACCATCTTCTCCGCTTTCGAATAGTCCTTCAGTTCGAGTAGACAGTTGAGGTAATAGGTGTAGTAAAGCTCCGTGTTCTTTTTGCTGTACAGTTTTTCATAGTACACCACGGCCTTATCGAACTCCTTATTTTGATAATACTGTGCAGCCAATTGCTCATCGGTGGTGTTCTGCGAAAACGCATTCGCGCTGAACAGCAGCGGTAATAAAAACAATATGGATTTTAAAGGGTTCATTTTTTCTTTTTCTTCTCCTCGCTTTTCAGGATGCTGAGTTCCTGTATCTTCCCTTTGATGAAGGCCGAGAGCGAATCCGCTTTTTTCACGGAGTTCTCCTTCACTTCAGTTATCGTTCGGAGTGATTCGGAGAGGATCTCTGCATTTTTATTTTCCGTCTCGAGATAAGTGCTTACCTGCTTCTCATCCGCCACTTGCTTCTCGAGATCGCTTTTCAGGGACGCGATCCGCTTTTGCATTTCCTTCACTTCTTTTTGCAGGTACTTTGCTTTATACGGACATTGTTTCAAAGGGTTAATGACCGAACGATAATCCATCAATAATATTGCCAGTTCCTTATCCTTCACCGTATCCGGGAGAAGGGTGTCGGCAACCCGCAGATCACCCTCCACCTGCGTTATTTTTCCCTGCAATGAAACCGAGTCGATGGCAGCAGAAGAAGTGATGATCCCCGTAAGGATCTTGTCGAGACTATCGAGCTGGGCGATCTCTTTCCTGTACTTATCCTTATTCCAGCACCCGGTGCTTAATGCGGCAGCGAGCAGTAAAACCAATGAAGTGAATGTAGCCGCCCGCAATCCCATCGCACATCAGTTTATCCATTCAAAGCCGGTGTAGGGCACCAGTACTGGAGGGATGCGGATGCCTTTTTCGCTTTGATTGTTCTCGAGCAATGAAGCTACAATGCGTGGCAGGGCAAGTGCGCTGCCGTTGAGCGTGTGCGCGAGTTGTGGTTTGCCGTCACCTTCTTTGAAACGCAGCTTCAGGCGATTGCTCTGGAAACTTTCAAAATTGGAAACGGAGCTCACCTCGAGCCAACGCTTTTGCGCCCCGCTGAACACTTCCATATCGTAAGTGAGTGCCGAGGCAAAACTCATATCGCCACCGCACAGCTTCAGGGTGCGGAAAGGCAATTCAAGTTCCTTCAATAAGCCGGCAACGTAATTACGCATTTCCTCCAGTGTTTCGTACGATTTATCGGGATGCACCACCTGTACGATCTCCACCTTATCGAATTGATGCAGGCGATTTAAACCGCGCACATGCGCGCCCCAAGCGCCCGCTTCCCTGCGAAAGCACGGGGTGTAGCCGCAATTTTTTACAGGAAACCGGGCCGGCTTTAAAATAACATCGCGGTAAATATTCGTGATCGGGACTTCGGCTGTAGGGATGAGGTAAAGGTTATCCACCGTAACATGGT
>DATDFI010000360.1:0-6068 GCA_036522695.1 Bacteroidia bacterium
GTATTTCATTGGGATTCCACCGGTTTCACCTCTGTAAGAGGATTAAAAAGATACTCGCGGTTGGTATCAACGGTGCGGCAAAGGAAACGCGTGCGTACCTTTTTCCCTTTACGGAAGAGTTGCCGGTTGCTGTTATAAGAGAACACCGCTCCCTGCGGCAACTGTTCCAGCAGCACCACACCGTTTCTCTCATCATGCCTTTTCAGCGCACGGGATAAATGAATATCCGAACAACTCGAAGCGGCCGGGTCCTGCATGTATTTCCTGAGCGCACTCAATACATCACCGGGAAAAACATTTTCATTCAAAAAAGGATTCATCAGCGCTTTGAATTCCTCCTTCCACTCACTCCCATGAGGCTTTACCCGGTCGCGGTGTTTTTGCCAGCAACGTAAATGCGCGATCTCGTGCACCAACGTCACTAAAAAAGCATAGGGGTTCAGGTCGTTGTTGATCGAGATATGATGATTCGTGTCCTCCATGGGCGGGCGATAATCACCGTACTTGGAAGCCCGGCTGCGTTTGATCTTTAGCTTAAAATCGAAATGGTAGATCCAGTGCACGAGCGTATCAACGGTTCCCTCCGGAACGTATTTGGAAAGAATGGTTTTGTTACGTTCAATGTTCATCCCCGCAGAAAATTTCTTTCCACGAAGAACGGGATTTTTAAGAGCGAGAAATTTGGTAACAACTCCGAAATATCAACAGGAATTCAACTGCTACCTAAAAATGTGAAAGATGATGAAGCTCGATGCGTACGCGAGCACACCCATGTAAGCGAATTGTACCAGTGGCCATTTGATATTTTTTGTTTCGCGGTAAACCACGGCCATGGTGCTCATGCATTGCATCGCGAAAGCGTAAAAGATCATGAGCGATAAACAAGTGGCCAGGGAATAAACTTTGGTCCCCGTTTGCGGGTCGGTCTCACTGTTCATCTTTTCGCGAATGGAATGCGTGTTATCCGGATCACCTGCACTGTACAGGGTGGCCATGGTTCCCACAAAAACCTCGCGCGCAGCAAAAGAAGTGACCAGCGAGATGCCGATCTTCCAGTCGAAGCCGAGCGGGCGTATCACCGGTTCAATGGTGCGGCCCAGGATCCCTGCGTAGGATGCTTTAAGCTTTTCGGATTCTTTTTGAGCCATTAAATATTCCTTACTTGTTATCCTGGCCAGGCCGGAATCGCCTTCAAGCATTTTCTGGTCATAGCTTTCCCCCGCTTTCTTATAATCATTTTCTATTTGGGCAAAGCGGTTGCCCGGTGCGTGGGCGGAAAGGAACCAGAGAATAATGGAAATGGCAATGATCACCTTCCCTGCATCGAATAAAAAAACCTTCACCTTATCAATGATCGTAATGCCTATGGAGGACCAGCGCGGGGAGCGGTAAATGGGAAGCTCCATGATGAAGTAACTTTTCTCCTTCGATCTAAGCACATATCGCATCACGATGGCCGCGCTGAGGGCCGCAAGAAAGCCGATGAGGTAAAGCGACATCAATACCAATCCCTGCAAATTAAAAAAGCCTAAAACTTTCCCGGCCGGGATGGCAAGTGCGATGAGCAAAGTGTAAACGGGCAAACGTGCCGAACAGCTCATGAGCGGGGTGATAAGCAAGGTGATCAAACGTTCTTTGCGGTTGCCGATTGTGCGGGTGCTCATGATGGCCGGCACCGCACAGGCCACCCCGCTGATGAGCGGTATCACGGATTTCCCGTTGAGCCCGAATTTGCGCATGAGTTTATCCATGATAAAGCTCACGCGTGCCATGTAACCGGTATCCTCGAGTATGGCGATGAAAAGAAATAAAAATGCGATCTGTGGTACGAATACCGCCACCCCGCTCAGCCCGGCCAGCACGCCATTTACCAGGAGATCGGAGAATTCTCCCTTGGGTAAATGTGCCCCGCTCCATTGTGAAAGATGCATAAAGCCGCTCTCGATCCAGTCCATGGGATAAGCAGCCAGGAAAAAAATAGATTGAAAGATGAAAAAAAGCACGGCTATAAAAACCACGAAGCCCCAGAATCTATGTGTGAGCACGCGGTCCAGCTTGCGACTCATCACTTCGGCCGGGATCTGTTTGCGATCGTAAATGCACTCGTTCATGATCACGGTGATCTTACGGTAGCGTTCAATATTTTCCCGGGTGCGGTCGCCTTCCTTTTCGGGAGCCACACCAAGGAAATAATCAACGGGTGCCTCGATCTTTTCTGCAAATTTTTTCTTGAGTACACCCAGGCCTTTATTTTCCCGGGCACTGATGGAGATAACCGGGATGCCCAGCCGGTCGGAAAGTTTTTGCGTGTCGATCACCGTTCCGGCTTTCTCTACCAGGTCGATCATATTCAGCGCAAGGATCACCGGGATCTTCTGGTCGATGATCTGTGAAACGAGAAATAAATTACGCTTGAGGTTGGAGGCATCCACCACCACCACGATGAGGTCGGGATAATCGGGATTGCTGCGATGGGTGATCACTTCCACTGCCACCGACTCATCCAGCGAAACGGGATACAGGCTGTAAATGCCCGGCAGGTCGATGACCTCGGCCTCCGTTTTTTTATCCAGTCCGCCACTGTAAAAAGTGAAAGTGCCTGTTTTTTTGTCAACGGTAACACCGGGAAAATTCCCTGTGCTTTGATGCAGGCCTGTAAGTGCGTTAAAAAGTGTGGATTTGCCGGAGTTAGGATTACCGGCAAGGGCGATCTTTAATTTACGTTCAGCACCGGCCGTGGAGCTTGTGTTTACAGCAGGCATGCGTTACGAACGTGTTATTTAGTGCGGAGCACCAGCACCGTTGAAGCTTCGGCCAGGCGCAGGCTGAGCAGGTAGCCGGATACCTTGATCGCGATGGGATCACCGAAGGGCGCGATCTTTTCAAGGGTAACCGTTTCACCGGGTACACAACCCATCTCCATCAGCTTCACCGACATGTCCTGATCGGTGAACGAGTCGATCACGGCACTTTGTCCTTTCTTCAATTCAGCAAGTGTACTCATCTTGTTCTTTTTTTTCCGGTTCACTATGCGAAGTTACCTGTTATTAAGGGTGGAAGGGATACCTAAAAGAGGGTATTTTGAGATAGATGATGATTGACGGAAGATGGATGATAAGTGATGGAGGATGCTGAATGACTGTGCCGGTGAACAGAGGAGGAGCCGGTGCAAAATAGCCGTGATTGACTGAACGAGGAATGAGTAAAGGAAAGCAGGAATAGCGTGCCACAGAGAAAAAACGGGTCGCTGCAAATATAAAGGGATCAGATAGACCCGGAGGAATGACCGGTCTTTACGGCAGAGTGAAAATTGGGACAGGTGTTGCAACGGTTCTTGGGGCGGAAGATGAAACAACCCTGTAACAAAGCTACGAGGGCAAACAGTGCCAGTACCCTTTTTATTTTTGAAATGTGCAGCATGAGATCAAATATACACATTATACGCTGGCCCGGGGCACATGTTACCTCTGCTTTAATAAAATTATCGCTAATTTTAGCCGAATTACCTCTATGAACATCCTTTTTGAATTCGGTCGGTATTACAAACTGATGGCGCGCATGATGAGCCGGCCTGAAAAGTGGCCCATCTACCGCAAGCGTATTTTCGAAGAGATAGAGAACCTGGGGCTGGGTTCACTGGGCATCGTGGCCATTATTTCGGTATTCATGGGTGCGGTGGTAACCATACAATCCGCCTCTAATTTCGAGAGCCCGCTCATTCCTTTTTACGCCATTGGCGTGGCTGCCCGCGACTCCATGATCCTGGAATTCTCGCCTACGGTGGTGAGCCTGATCCTGGCCGGCAAGGTAGGTTCCAACATTGCTTCCGAAATTGGAACCATGCGCGTTTCGGAGCAGATCGATGCGCTCGACATTATGGGAATAAATTCCGCTACTTATCTCATACTTCCCAAAGTGCTCGCGGCCGTTTTCATTTTTCCTTTTCTCATTGCCATCAGCATGTTCCTCGGCATTTTCGGGGGGTATATTTTCGGGATGCTTACGGGCGAGGTCACCTCGCATCAATACATCTTCGGTATTCAATATGATTTCAGGCCGTATTACGTTACGTATGCATTTGTGAAAACCGTTTTCTTCGCTTTCATCATTACTTCCGTTTCGGCTTACCACGGATACTACACAAAAGGCGGTGCCTTGGAAGTGGGCCAAAGCAGCACGCGCGCAGTGGTGTACAGCAGCATTGTGATCCTCGCGTTCAACTTTGTTCTTACGCAATTGCTCCTGGTATGATCGAGGTAAAAAATATCTCCAAGAGTTTCGGTGACCGTACGGTGATCAAAGATTTTTCATTCGTGGCGGAGGCCGGGAAGACCAACCTCATCATCGGTGAATCGGGGTCGGGAAAATCGGTAACGATAAAATGCATTGTGGGCCTGTTGGAGGTGGACCGCGGCCAGATCCTGTACGACAACCGTGATTTCACGCATATGTCGCTGAAGGAGAAAAAAAATATCCGTAAAGAAATAGGTATGCTGTTCCAGGGCGGGGCGTTGTTCGACTCGATGACGGTGGAGCAGAATGTTGTTTTTCCGCTCTCTATGTTCACGGATATGAGCGAGTCGGAGAAACGCGACCGCGCGAATTTTTGTTTGTCGCGCGTGAACCTGAACAATGCGAATAAGCTTTTCCCGGCCGAGATCAGCGGTGGAATGAAAAAGCGGGTGGCCATTGCGCGGGCCATCGCGGTGAACCCGCGCTATTTGTTTTGCGATGAGCCTAACTCGGGATTGGACCCTAAAACTTCACTGGTGATCGACCACCTGATCAAGGAAATTACAGAGGAATACCAGATCACCACCATCGTGATCACGCACGATATGAACTCAGTGATGGAGATAGGGGACAAGATCGCTTTTATTTATAATGGGGAGAAAGCCTGGGAAGGCACTAACAGGGAAATACTGGATACCGATAACCAGGCGGTGGTGGATTTTGTTTATGCAGCAAAATTCATGAAGGAGCTGCGGAAGAAGTGATGCTGGAAGATGTTTTGGAGGGCGCTCAAGGGGCGCCTTTTTTATTTCCTGCGAATTGAAGTACTGCCGTCCCGGGAGGTCATCTTTCCACCACCATCTTCTTCGTCACACTGCCTTTTGAAGTGCATATCCGGTAATAGTAAACACCCGCCTCTAGGGATGTTTCATCCAGCATGAATTGATGCGCGCCCGGCATTTGTTTCCCCAGGTCTTTTGCAAAAACAGTACGGCCCGTGATGTCGCTAATGCTTAGGCTCACATTGCCCGGCCCGGTGAGTGAGTAGTTGAATTGTGTATATGTATTGAAGGGGTTCGGATTATTTTGGGAGAGAGAAATCCCGGTTGAATTTTCCTCGTGTATGCCTGCAGCATCTGTTTTTACATGCGCGATGAATTGTATGTTCTGTATATAGCTTTCTCCATCACTTCCGCCATCGTACTGCCCGTTACTGTTGCAATCAAAATAAATGTTGGAGCCGTTGGGAGTTGGAAGGGCGCCTATGAACTGGTATTGGGACCACAATGCAAAGCTGTTAGCAAGAAAATGATCGCCTGCGCTCTGTTTCCTGATGCGGGAGAAGTGCGTGGTATCGGGAGGATCGGTGAGTGTGCCGCAGGTATCCCGGTACCCGAAGCCCGCAACTATGCCGAGGGTGTCCTGGAGATTCCCATAGTATTCCACCATCACTGCAAAACGGTTATAATTTATGGATGTGTAGGGGGCGAGTCTCAAAGCCGTGGTCGTTCTCCAGTTGCCTGTAAGTGGGCTACCGGCCGGGATAATGATCATGTCGCTCCAGTAAATGGTTGAGGGTAGCGGGTAGCCGCGCACCGTGTCAACACCAATGATCTTCACCATTAAAGTATCATCAGCGCCAGAATTATTTTCCTGGCCTAACATTAACACGAGTGAGTCCACTGCGAGGTTAGCGATGCTGTCGTTAACATAAGCGGTATCGTTCATCACATCGTAAAGGCTGTCGTAGGCTACAATGCAATAACGCATGGATGAATCGGCAGAGAGGTAATAATTGTTCATGGGCCATATATAACGCATGTAATTGGCGGGTC
>DATDFI010000361.1:0-8867 GCA_036522695.1 Bacteroidia bacterium
GTCTGGTGCAGGTTGGTGAGCGGTGAGCCGATAAGGTTATTCCTCCAGGTTTCCGACTGACCTAATGACTTACGCTGGTTCCCGAACGCACTAATGAAAAAATTAACTTTATTCTCGCGCACATTGAAATCACCGCCACCATTCAGCTTTCCGCGTTGGTCAACCCCGCCACGCAAACTTCCGTTATAGCCTGTTTTACGGTTCTTCTTTAAAACGATATTGATGATGCCGCTCATCCCGCCTGAAGCATCGTACTTCGCAGAAGGATTCGAGATCACTTCAATGGTGGATATCGCATCCGCAGGGATCTGGTCGATGGTTAACGTAGAAGGACGACCATCCACGAAAATTTGCGGTGACGAATTCCGCATGGTAACATTCCCATCCATATCCACCGAAACAGATGGAACATTCTTCAAAACATCTTCCGCTGTTCCACCGGTAGTGGTGATGTTCTTCTCCACGTTATAGATCTTTTTATCGAGCTTGATCTCCACGTCCGGAACTTTCTCCGTGATGTTCACTTCTCCAAGCTGCTTCACATCGGGCCTGAGTTTGATGTTCCCGAGGTCCTTATCCACGGCATTTAATGCCCCGCTATAACCCGACATCGGGTTATCGGAATTTTGGTTTTGCCCCTGGCCCTTCTTCATCTTCGAGAAATCGATGTTGAAGGCCACCTTCTGCTCCTTATTGACGTACCCCATCGCAGATATCTTCAGCGTGAGCTCCCCGAAAATGGGAAGATTCTCAAGACTGAATTCACCGTTTCCACCGGTAAGGCATCCGGCAATAACGCCATATTTGGTGGACTTAGTTGTGGTATCATACTTTGCGCCCCACAATTGCACCACCGCAAATTCAATGGGCTTCCCGTTCAGGCTGTCGATGAGCTTGCCGTAATAATGGCCTACATTCATATTTTTCCACCCACCGCCTCCGCCATTTCCCCCGCCCCATTGCGCAAATACAGCGACCGCGCCCGTCATTGCGATCAGAAGTGTAAATATCCTTTTGTTCATTTTCATATGTATTGAAAGAAATTATGTGTGGATTTAAAAAGCAGGAGAGGCCGGTAAGCCTTCCCCTCCTGTACCCGCTTATCGCTTATCGCTCATCCCATATTCATAAACGAATGTTTCGTTCCCATCAACATTGCAAAATTGTTCATCTTTTACCTTATATAAAAACGAAATAGACCTCTGCACTCCTAATTGCGACCAATGACCCGGATGTGTCGCCATGTCATCAAAGGTTCTTTCCGTCAATGTGCTTATACAATTCCTCGCGGTAGTTATCACTTACGGGGATCTCCGTCTCACCGATCTTTATCCTGTTCTTCCGGATAGAGGCGATGTGCGCTATATTCACGATGAACGATTTATGAACGCGTACAAATTTTCCTGCCGGCAACTTCTCTTCAATGCTCTTCATGCTGGAGCGCGTGATCACTGCTTTCGCAGAAGATGATACATGTATCTTGATATAATCCTTCAGGCCCTCCACATGCGTGATCTCGCTGATCACGATCTTCACCAGGTTATATTCCGAATTCACGAAAATATAATCGCTGCCGTTTTCAGCTGCGGGAGAAGGAATCGCCTTATTGCGGAGATTGAATTGCTCCAGCGCTTTGTTGCAGGCCTTGAGGAAACGTTCGAAGGGAACAGGTTTCACGAGATAATCGAGCACATCGAGGTTGAAGCCCTCGAGGGCGAATCTGTCGTAAGCCGTGATAAAGATGATCATTGGCTGTTTCCTGCCGAGGCTTTGCAGGAATTGTATGCCTGTGATCCCCGGCATCTGTATATCGAGAAAAATGAGATCGATATTTTCCTGCTGCAAAACCTCCATGGCTTCATACGCGTTCCTGCATCGCCTCACCAATTGCAAAAACGGGACCTTGCTGATATTGTCTTCCAGCAGGTCGAGGGCGAGGCTCTCGTCATCCACAGCAATACAGCGCAAACCAGGATTCATGAATTTATCTCAGCTTAATATATAATTCGGTGATGAAGCGATGACCCTCCTGCCTCACTTCCAGCTTATGTTTGTCCTTATATAACAGGTTCAGTCTTCTCTTCACATTATTCAATCCTATGCCGGAACTTTTATCCTTCTGCTCCTTTACCTTGTCGTTGAATTTATTTTTCACGGAGAACTTCAACTCATGTCCTGTGCAGCCTAATTGTATGCTGATCTCCGGCCGATCTATCCATACGATGCCATGCTTGAACGCATTTTCCACGAAAGGGATCAGCAGCATGGGCTCTATCGATACTCCCTCGCATTTATTTTGTATGTCGAGCTCAAGCTTTACATCATTACCAAAACGCAGCATCTGCAGGTCGATATAACTCTGAAGATACTCCAACTCCTTTTCAAGCGCAACTTTATCCTCATCCGATTCATACAGCATGTAACGCATGAGTTGCGAAAGCTTGATCACCACAGGCTCTACCATTTCGGAACGCTTACGTGAAAGCGATACGATATTATTGAGCACGTTGAACATGAAGTGGGGACTCACCTGCGAGCGCAAAAAAATAAGCTCACTTTTCAAGTGCTCGTTCTCGCGCTCCTTCATTTGCTGCTCTGTGCGGCTGCGGTCGCGGATAATGCGGTAACTCGCGCTCACCGTACACGAAAGCAGGCTGGGAAATAAGCTCCCGATAAAGACCCACTCCGGGTGATGCTCGTGCGCCTTCCAGTCGGGTTGGTGCTTTATAAAAAAACTGAACGACACCATAATGAGAAGGGAAGCAATAACGGTGGCAGCCACCGCCACAAGAAGGTAACGTCCAGTTCCTTTTTTATAAAGAACTGCGGGTACCAAAAAATTCGCATTGAAATAAAAAAGAAAAACGATCACACCGTGATAGATCCAATACGTAGGACGCAGAATGTAATGAAGATCGAGACCCTCCTCGGAGGCAGCACGCAAAATAAGCGGAACGGAAAACACGATGAGCCAGGCCAGCACATGCAGTGCAATGGTAAAGCCCTTAGCCGATGTGAATCTGTTTTCTCCCATTTTAAAGGATCATAAAATTAGGAATAATGTAAGTGCACCTGTGCGAGAATATCCATCGCGCGCCTTTCCGTATACCAGCCGGCCTCTTGTGCCGACCAAAGCCTTCATGTAATTATCTTAACTTTGGCGCATGGCAAAACAAAACCCGGCCTTTAATCCCAAAGCCATCATCGCAATCATATTGCTGGTGGCTTTTGCAGGAACGTATATCGTGTCATTTCTCAACACCAAGAAATTTTCCACAAAAGAAAATCCAGCGCAAGACACTGTCCATGTAAAGGGACCGGAACCCACTCCCTCCGAACCCCCATTCGTAAAACAGGGTGAGCTCAATTTTCTTTCGGGGAAGGACCGAAAACAAATAAGAAAGATCGCGATCGAAATTGCCGATAACGATGCGAAACGCGAACAAGGCCTGATGTACCGCAGGACCATGGCCGATACCAACGGCATGCTTTTTTTATTTGCCGTCCCCGAACCCCAGAATTTCTGGATGCACAATACTTACATCCCGCTCGATATCATTTACATTGATGAGAACCGCCAGGTCGTGACCATCGCCCGCAATTGCAAACCTTTGAATGACGATAATATTCCCTCGGAAAAAAGCGCGCAGTACGTGGTGGAGGTGAATGGAGGCTTTTGTGATAAGAATGGAATCAAAGAAGGGGATTACGTAAGTTTTTGACGGGATCAGCGAACAATGAAGAACTACTTTCCTTTCATCCTTTTTACTTCACTTCTTGCCTCTTGCTCCGTTTTAAAAGTTAGCCCGCGCACGAGCATACAGGACTCTGATGGACTTCAAAGGGTTGAAAACAAAACCACACATTTTTCTATTGTCTTTTATTCGGATTACCGCTTCCATAATATTTCCAGGGACCAAACGCTCAACTGGGACGAAACATTTATCAAATCATTATGCCGTGCAAAAGGAGAACGAACGATTTTATTTTGCGGGCATACCGTCATGGAGCCATACTGCTCTACGGTTGGCGTCTCTTACAGCATGGATAACCCGGATCAAATGATGAGTTCCATTCAAAAAACATTTTTATCACCGCAGGCCACTGATGTGGAAGACAGGACCCAGCTGATAGGGAATAAAAATTTCCATGTTATTTCGCACAATTTAAAAAATGCTCAACTGAAGATCACGTACCAGTTTTTAGAATTCTTTACTGCATCTGCCAATACCATTTACCGCGTTTCATTCTGGACGCTGGAAGAGGATAAAAACTGGCTTGGTGCCGAGGCCCAGGGAATAATAAAAACCATTTCGATGGGGAACTGACCGCTTGAAAAGCAAAACGCCCCGTTTTCACAGGGCGTTCCGTTTTAATTTTCAAACCTTTTACTTCAATATCTCTCGCGCGATAACGAGTTTTTGAATTTCAGAAGTTCCTTCTCCTATCGTACACAACTTCGCATCGCGGTAATACTTTTCAACGGGGAAATCTTTTGTATACCCGTAACCTCCGAATATCTGCACCGCATCCGTTGCCACCTGCACCGAAATTTCGGAAGCGTAATATTTCGCGAACGCGCTTTCCTTCGTCATTTTCTCACCGCGGTTTTTAAGATCGGCAGCCTGGTAAATAAGTAATTCAGCCGCTTCGATCTTTGTGGCCATATCCGCCAGCTTGAACGCGATGGCCTGGAAATGCCCTATGGGTTTCCCGAACTGCTGGCGCTCCTTTGCGTATTTAATAGAAGCATCAAAAGCGCCCTTCGCAATGCCAAGCGCCAGAGACGCAATGGATATTCTTCCTCCATCAAGCACTTTCATTGCCTGGATAAAACCATCACCTTCCTTGCCCAGCATCTGCGATTTATGTACGCGACAGTTGTCAAAAATAAGTTCAGTAGTCTCGGAAGCGCGCATGCCCAGCTTATTCTCTTTTCTTCCGGCCGAAAAACCTTTCGTCCCCTTTTCAATAACGAATGCGGTCATCCCATGCGAATCGCCTTTTTCACCCGTGCGCACGATCACCACCGCCACATCGCCTGATTTTCCGTGCGTGATAAAATTCTTGGAACCGTTGATCACAAAATGATCTCCGTCCTTCACCGCGGTGGTCATCATGCCTCCCGCATCCGAGCCGGTACCCACTTCGGTCAACCCCCAGGCACCGATCCACTCGGCTGTAGCCAGCTTGGGCAAATACTTCTTCTTCTGCTCCTCGTTACCGAAATACAAAATATGCCCGGTGCAAAGGGAGTTGTGTGCCGCAACCGAAAGCCCTATGGAACCGCACACTTTCGCGATCTCCGAAATAACGGTCACATATTCGAAATACCCGAAGCCGCTGCCACCATATTCAGCAGGCACTAACACGCCCATCAGGCCGAGCTCACCCAACTTTTTGAAAACAGGAACAGGAAATTCCTGCGTTTCGTCCCATTCCATCATCTTAGGACGGATGTGCTCTTCGGCAAACTTGCGGATCATGTCCGCGATCATCTTCTGGTTCTCGTTCTGCTCAAAATTCATTGAGGTCTCGGTCATCGCTTCTTCTAAATGGCTCATTGCTGTGGTTGCTTGTTCTCAGTTGTGCCGAAGGTATCCCTTCGGGATTCGTTGTCGGTTGTTTGCCGGGATCATCCATTCACAAAACCAGCAACTGACAACCTTTAATTTTTCAATACGATACTAAACTAACTATTTTTTCCGAATACTTTTTCAATTTTCCGGCACCACCCAGGAATCCCAGCTCTACTAAAAAAGCAAAGCCGGCCACATTCCCTCCCTGCATTTGTACCAGCTCGGCTGCTGCACCTGCCGTTCCCCCGGTCGCCAGCAGGTCATCATGTATCAAAACATTCGACCCCTTTTTTATTGAGTCCACATGCATTTCCACCGTGGCGCTTCCGTATTCAAGGTCGTACGAATACTTAATGGTTTTATATGGCAGCTTTCCCACCTTGCGCACCAGTACAAAGGGAACATCCAGCTTATTCGCCATCATCATCCCGAAAATAAACCCCCGGCTTTCTATACCGCATATCACATCTATCTTCTTTCCTTCAAAACTCCGGATGAACCCGTCAATGATCTCACGGCAAAGTTGCGGGTCTTGCAGGATAGGGGTAATGTCCTTGAATAAAATTCCCGGCTTGGGAAAATCAGGAACATCGCGTATCGCTGCTTTTATTTTTTCCTCTAATGTCAATTTTCCGTTTTATTTTTTTTGAGCGAACCTGCTTCGCGGTTCTTTACCGCTATTCCTGCTGTCGCTGCGGCAGCGCCCTCTTTCCATACCAACTGCACCGGGCCACGAACGCCTTCGTGAAGGGTCATCCTTTACCACGCTGCCTCCACTCCATCAGGGCTAAACTCAAGCGCCACCTGTTCATCGCACCTGTCCCTGCCGCCCCCCGGTCGCGTTGCGTCACAATTCCAGGTACGGAACTATTTTCCTGTACACTTCTTCCGTAACGATATCGAGTTTTCGAAGATCGTATAAACTTTTATACGGCCCATGCTGCTTTCGATAATTCACGATCAGGTTGGCCAGGTTGTATTTGATATACGGGTGCTTTTTCAATTCCTCCACGGAACCGGTGTTCACGTTCAGCTTCGTCACCAGGCTGGAATCTGCGTAAACGTTCTCCTTCACCAGGTCGAATTTTTCCTGGTCAAAGCCATAGACTTCCATTAGCTGCATCACACTCGCAAAACCGCCCAGCATATTGCGGTATTTGATGATGCGTTTCGCAAACGAAAATCCAATTCCCCTGAGTTGATCGAGCTGCACCGAATCAGCTGTATTCAATTCCACCATCAGCTTTTTAGGCTTCACCGGATCCTGTTTCCAATCCTTGTGATAATTCAAAGTGGAATCCCTTTCGGGCGCAGTAATTTTTATATAGGGCTCGAGCGATGTATATAACTCCGCTGAAATGCAGTACATCTTCTTCAGATCTTCCTTCTTCCTGAACTTTCCACCTTTGGCCTCGTAATTCTTTATCACGTGAATTTGCTTATCACTCAACCCTAATCTCTTCCAGTCCTCCCCGGGTAAATGGTTGGGGTCAAAATCAAAACGCTCGGGCTCGGGGTTCGTGAGAGAGACCGGCACCTTATATTCGTTTTCCGAATAATTATTCTCTTCCTTCAGCGAATCTTCTTCCATCTTCTGCTTTTGCGATTCTTCAAATTGAGTGATCTGCTTTTCAAAACCCGAAAGATCACTGCTTTGTTTGGGAACAAAGTATTTCGAGACCGTGAGGTATACGAGCAAAAGAAAAATACCTCCCGTCAAAATGAGCACGCCATTGCGCTCGCGCCTGTTGAATGTAAAATAATCGCGGATGAAATTTCTCATTGGGGGTTGTTCGCTCCGGGAGCGGGAGCCTGCGCACTCCGGGTGATATAATAAATGGGCAAACCCAACAGCACTATTCCCAGGCCTATGCCGGTGTCGAGGGGATCATACACCAGCAGGGTAACACAAATTGCCGTAACGGTAACAATATAAAGTGCAGGGATAACCGGGTAACCGAATGCCTTATAAGGCCGATCTGCACCCGGCTCCTTCCTTCGTAAAATAAAAATTCCCGCAATGGTTAAAATATAAAACAGCAGGGACGCAAACGTGGAATAGGTAAGCAATTGCCCGTATCGTCCCGACAAGCACAAAAGCGATCCCCACGCGCACTGTATCCACAAGGCAAAAGCGGGAACGGAAAAGCTATTGAGTCTTGCTGCGCGCTTAAAAAACAATCCATCCTTCGCCATCGCATAATACAATCGCGCACCCGATAAAATGATCCCGTTGTTGCAGCCGAACGTAGAGATCATAATCAATGCCGCCATGATGAACACGGCCGAATTCCCGAAGATCATATTGGCTGCTGCGGCACCAATGCGATCGTTATCCTGGAATTGCATCCCTTTGCCGATGATATCACTTGCACCGGAACTTCCATGGAGAGGAAGAAGTGAGAGGTAGGCAATGTTAGCGAGAATATACAATAAGGTAACGATGAGCGTTCCGAGAAAAAGGCTGCGGGGAATATTTTTTTCGGGCTGCTTGATCTCACCTGCAATAAAGGTCACATTATTCCAGGCATCACTTGAGAAAAGTGAATTGATCATGGTTGCAGCGAGAGCGCCCACCAGCGCCCAGCCGGTGATACTTTCAACGGAAATTACTTTGTTCGTTTCAGGATCGACTTTTGTATAGCTCGCATTCCAGGCATCCGCAAAATTCTGCGAGAGCGTTCCCGTTTTCCATCCTGCCGAAATTCCGAGTACGATCAGCGCGAGTAAGGCCAGGATCTTTGCGGAGGTGAAAACGGTCTGTATCGTTTTCCCGTTCTTTACGCCCAGCGAGTTCAGGAACGTTAAAAAGATCACGCTCCCTATAGCGAACAGTTGACCGAAAGTGATCCTGAAATTTGCGCATGAAGCTGTTATATCATCCGGCATAAAATAGAGGCCGTTTTCAGGTAATGGAAAAATAAATTTTCCATCCTGAACATGATGATGGTACGCCAGGAGTGTTTTATTAAGCGCTGGAATAAAAACAGAACTGTAATTTGCGAACGTAACTGCCACTGCCGCTATCACCCCCGTTTGTATCACTGAAAAAACGGTCCAGCCGTAAAGAAAAGAAATCGTTTTGCCGTATGCCCGCTGCAGGTAAACATATTGCCCTCCCGCTTTCGGCATCATACCGGCCAACTCCCCGTAACTCAGCGCTGCGAAAACCGTGATCAATCCCGTTAAGAACCACGCGAGCAATAAATAACCCGAAGAGCCCAGGTCGCGCGACATGTACGTACTCACCACAAATATTCCCGAGCCTATCATGGAACCCGCAACAAT
>DATDFI010000362.1:0-5081 GCA_036522695.1 Bacteroidia bacterium
GCATACACATGTTCTTTCACGAGTTCGGCCCATTTATGATCGCTGTGCCGCTTATCGAATGTGTCGAAGGGAATGGGTTTTCCAAAGATAAGGGTAATTGTTTTATGGCGCTGGTGGTACATCTCATCCACGAGGTAAAACATCTCGATGTTGGCGCCCACGCCCATGCGCTTGCGCCAGCGCGCGAGGTTGTAGAACCAATTTGTATTTCGTGCATCAACGAAAACGGGAATGATGTTGCGTTGGTATTTTTTGGCTTTCGTGATGAAACTTTTCTTCCATTCGAGGTCGCGGATGTGCGGACCGTGCTTGCGCGAGACAAGCCCGGCCGGGAAAATGAGCACTGCTTTTTCGGAGGCGTAAAGTTTATCGATATCCTCCAGCATCTGCGCTGAATTTTTTCCGTGCTTGTTTACCCCGATAAAGAGTCCCTGGAGGTTTTTCAGTTGTAATAAAATGTCATTTACGATGAAGCGCATGTCGGTGCGCTTTTTGGAAATGGTTTCGAAGAGCGCCATGGCATCGAGCCCACCGAGCGGGTGATTGGAAGCGATGATGCAGCCGCCCTGTTCCGGGATATTCTCTTCCCCGATCACCTTGAGTTTCACTTCGAACTCTGCGAGCACCGCGCGCACAAATTCCATGTCGTGTTTACCTCCATGCAAGTGAATGAAATCGTTCACTTCTTTTTCATGGATCACGCGTTTGATGTAGCGCAGCACGAAGCCGGGGAGCACTTTAGCGAGTTTGGGATTTTTCTCGCGAATGATCTCCTCTACGTTGATGGGTTTTTGCCGGTGATACTCCTGTGACACTACGACCTGTTTTTTCTGCAAGGATTGTTAATTACCGCGCTCACATTTTCTTCCCGTATCAAAATTACAAAAACTCCCGTGTGCCGCGTGCAGCAACGGTTTTCGCGAAAATGAAAGTACGCAGGGGCAATGTTGTTCACGGGATGCGTTCGAAAAGTTTTCAACAAAAGTGGTAAAAAGTGGTAAAATGTGGGAATTTTTTTTCTATTTTTACCTCCCATATAAAATGGCTGAATTGAATCTCTTCGGATCCTACGAGTGCACGGCTGACGCAAAAGGCCGTGTGATGCTCCCGGCTGCAGTGAAAACCCAGCTGAAAAAGGTGATGAAGCAGGGCTTCGTGATCAAGCAAAGCATCTTCAGCAAATCGCTGGAGTTGTACCCGATCGCTTCATGGAGCGCGTTGTCAGCGCAGGTGAACAGGCTGAACAAATTCGTGAAGAAGAACGTGGAGTTCATCCGCATGTTCAACTACGGAGTGCGATCGGTGGAGCTGGACGATAGCGGGCGCTTCCTGATCCCGAGCGACCTTATGGATTTTGCCGCGATAAAAAAGGACGTGGTGATCGTGGCACAGCAGGACCGAATGGAGATCTGGGATAAGAAGGCTTACGACAAGTTCATCAAGGAGAATAATGCACGGTTCGAGGAGCTCGCCCAGGATGTGATGGGCGGTATTTCAACCGAAGAGCCGGATGACAAAAAGTGAATACCATAACCCTGTTCTTTTAAAAGAATGTATTGAAGGCCTCAACATCCGCAAGGATGGCGTTTACGCGGATGTGACATTCGGTGGGGGAGGACACTCGAGGGAGATACTGAAACACCTTGGTGATAAGGGAAGGCTGTTCGGTTTCGACCAGGATGAAGAGGCATACGGAAATGCTTTGCCGGATGAGCGCTTTGTGCTGGTGAAGGAAAATTTCAGGAACCTGGAGGAGGCGCTGAGGGAAAGAGGAGTTGAGCGGATCGATGGCCTGCTGGCGGACCTGGGCGTTTCATCGCACCAGTTCGATACTGCAGGCAGGGGATTCTCGATCCGTTTTGATGCAGCGCTCGATATGCGGATGAGCAAGACACTGAAGCATACGGCAGCCGATGTGCTCAACGACTTCTCCGAGCAGGACCTGAAGAAAGTATTCAGGGAATACGGGGAGATCGAAAATGCAGCGCAATTGGCGAGGACGATCTTCGCGGAAAGAAAAAAGGCAAGAATAAGGACGGTGAGCGAATTGAAGAATGTGATAGCGGGATTGGTGAGAAAGGGGAAAGAAAATCAATACCTGGCGCAGGTGTTCCAGGCCCTGAGGATAGAAGTGAACGATGAATTGAATGCGCTGAAGGAATTGCTGGAGCAGAGTGCAAGGATGATAAAGGGCGGGGGGAGATTGGTGGTGATGTCGTACCACTCCCTGGAGGACAGGCTGGTGAAAAATTACATACGTGACGGGAAGTTTGAGGGCGATGCCGACACTGATTTTTACGGGAATCGAATAGTACCATTCAAAGCAATAAACAGGAAGCCGATTGAACCGAGTGACCAGGAGATACGAACCAATAACCGGGCACGGAGCGCGAAGCTCCGGATAGCGGAAAAAACCTAATTGCCTAAATGAACAAATTCAGGGAGCAACCTAAAGAGCAAAGACAAGAATCACCGAAAAAAAGAAAGCAAAGCAGATTTGCCAGGTACTTCGCCTCCCTCTTCAGCGGCAGTTTCCTGGCCCAACAGGGTACCCTCCGCCAATTACCATTCATCATCTTCCTTACCATCATCGCGCTGTGTTACGTGGCCAACGGCTACTATGCCGAGCGAACTGTCCGCAAGATCAACCAGGTCACCAACGAGCTCAAGGAATTGAAATCGGAATACATCACTTCCAAATCGGAACTGATGTTCATCAGCAAACAATCGGAAGTGGCAAGGTCGGCTGCGAAGCTCGGCATAAAAGAATCGGTGACACCGCCCAAAAAGATCGTAGACACCACATCTGTTAACGAAACAATGATCCCCTGATATGGAAGAACGTAAAGGCATACTCGCCCGCATTTACGTAGTGTACCTACTGGTGTGCATACTGGCCGTGTGCATACTGGTGAAACTCGTGCGCACCCAGGCCTTCGAAGGAGAGCACTGGAAGCAAGTGGCCGAAAATTTCACTACGGAATATAAGGACATAGAGGCTGTGCGCGGGAACATCTTTGACGTGAACGGAAGCTTACTCGCCACCTCTCTTCCTTATTACGAGATCGCGATGGACGTGAATGCAGATGGCATCAGCGATAAAATGTTCGATGAGAACCTCGATTCGCTTGCACAGTCATTGGCGGCCATGTTTCCCGATCACCAGAAAAAAGAATACCGTAAAATGTTGAAAGAGGCCCGCGACCAGCACGATCGTTACCTGGTGTTGCATAAAGATGTTTCGTATGAGCAATTGCAGCTCGTGAAAAAATTCCCGCTTTTCCGTAAGGGGAGATACGGAGGAGGATTCATCTGGACGCAGACCAACAAGCGTGAGTTGCCTTTCCAGCTTCTTGCATCCCGCACCATTGGTCGTTACAATGAGAATTCAAAACCGCTTGGGCTCGAAGGCGCTTACAATGCCGACCTGCAGGGTATCGGAGGAAAACGTTTGATGCGCAAGATCGCAGGAGGAGTGGAAATGCCGGTGAATGATGAGAACGAAGTGGAACCCCAGGACGGGTGCGATCTCGTTTCCACGATCGACATCAATATACAGGACGTTGCGGAGAATGCATTGATGAAACAGCTTATCGAACACAAGGCCGACCACGGCTGCGTGATACTGATGGAAGTTTCAACGGGCGAGATACGCGCCATCGCCAATCTTTCCAAACAGGATTCGGACACGTATGGAGAGAGCTTTAACTGGTCCATTGGCGCTGCTACGGAGCCGGGTTCCACTTTCAAACTCGCATCGCTGATGGCAGGGATGGAGGACGGTTACATTGACCTGAATGAGACCGTGGACTTGAACAACGGTTACGTGGAATACGGTAATGATCACACACCCATGCACGATGCCGAGCGCCCGAAAAAGAATATCGCCACCGTGATGGAAGTGTTCGCGCACTCATCCAATGTTGGTGTTTCCAAACTCATCTCCAAATATTATTCAAAAGATCCGCAGAAGTTCATCGATCGCCTGAACAAGATGGGTGTGAACATGCAACTGGGGCTGGATATTCCGGGAGAAGCTCCTCCTAAATTGAAGAACACGCATGATCGGGACTGGAGCTCCGTTTCATTGCCTTTCATTTCCATCGGTTACGAATCACTGCTCACACCCATTCAAACGCTCACCTTTTATAACGCAGTGGCGAATGACGGAAAAATGATGAAGCCGCTATTTGTTCGCCAATTGATGAAGCGCGGCAGGATCGTTCGCCAGTTCACTCCTGAAGTACTCATTCCTTCCATCGCTTCTAAGTCCACGCTCGATAAAGCGAGAAAGCTGATGGAAGAGGTGGTGAAGAACGGTACGGCAAAAAATCTCCAGAATTCAATTTACCAGATCGCGGGAAAGACCGGGACAGCACAGATCGCAAATGGACGTCATGGTTATTCATCCCATTATGGTCACGAGTACCAGGCTTCCTTTGTCGGGTATTTCCCAGCCGATCACCCGAAATATTCCTGCATCGTGGTGGTGAGCGCTCCATCGGGCGATGTGTATTATGGTGCACTGGTTGCAGGTCCCATCTTTAAGGAAGTATCGGATAAAATTTATTCCACGAGCCTCGATATCCACAAGGACCTCAACCACGATCTGCTGCTCACCAATAATATCCCGCAAACCAAAAGCGGTTCTGCGAGCGACATCAAAAGAGTTTATGATGAATTGAAGATCCCTTCCAAACCGAATGTGAACGGAGAATGGATCCGCTCTTCGTTCAACGATTCTGTAGTGTCATTCTCAGCTGTGAAGATCCGCGAGGAGCTGAATTCAGGCGTGATGCCCGATATGAGCGGGATGGGGATCAAGGATGCCTTGTACCTGCTCGAGAATGCAGGCCTCACGGTGCGTGCCCTCGGCAGCGGAACAATAAAAAAGCAATCTATTCCTGCAGGTGCGAAAGTTTCGAAAGGAAATCATGTGACCATCGAATTATCGTGAAATTATTCAAGGACATACTTTATAAATCCAACATCATTGATGTGGCAGGCACCACCAATGTAGCCATCACTTCGGTGACTGCGGATTCGCGCGCAGTGGAGAAGGACGGTTTGTTCGTAGCGGT
>DATDFI010000363.1:0-6599 GCA_036522695.1 Bacteroidia bacterium
ATGGCAAGCCATGAACCCGCATTTTTTTTCTGTGCGCTTGCATCCTCTTTCAGCTTAACGCGCGTGTGATCGTCCTCGTTATAGCGTAACTCAAAAGTATCGCCCACATTATACTTATCCGCAAGTTTGGGATCTATTTTCAATAGCGCGGTGGTGCTGTTACCGGGATCATCATCTCCGTTCAGTTCTGCCTTGTGTTTACGTTCCGATGCATAGGAAAAAGCATAATGCGAATTTTCGAGCGTGTCATCCACTTCTTTTTCGGTGCTGATCCCCGGATTGGCGTCCTCAGAAAGGGTAGGCGCGACCGGGAGGCTATCGGTAACCAATTCGAATAATTTCACTTTCAGCAATACACTGTCCTTCTGCTTTTCTTTTTGCCTCACCACGGCATTGGTGAGATGAAAATGGCGGTTACCGGAATTTAAAGTGACCAGTTGAGAAACAAGCAGCAGGGGACCGCCCATGATGAGCAGTATACCGAAAATGTAGGGGAGTTTGGATGGTTGCATTACGAAATACGAATTAGGTACGAATTACGAATGGTGGAAATTTTGAACAGGGCTCTTCGAATTACTAACCGTAGCATGCCGGGTGTTTTCGGTTTTATATTTGAAAATAAATGTAATCAATTCCCGTGAAATGAATTTCAGATGCGGAACCCGATCACCATCACATCATCGATCTGTTCAAGGGGGCCTTTCCATTCTTCCAGGGTGACAAATAAATGTTCTTTTTGTTCATTCATGGGTTTGCCCGAAACAGAAACCACCAGCTCTTTGAATTTATTGTACTTGAATTTTTTTCCGTCTTTCCCACCGAACTGATCCGCAAAGCCGTCAGAAAAAAGGTAAACGGCATCTCCTTCCCGGAGATCAATCTCGTGGTGAGTAAAAGATGCAGTATTGCTTTCCTGCCCGCTTACTGATCGCTTATCACCTTTGATCTCGGTAAGTACACCGTTGCGGACCACCCACAAGGGATTGTGCGCACCGGCAAATTCCAGTTTCATCGTATTGCGGTCGAAGCAGCAGATGGCCGCATCCATCCCGTCATTGATACCGGTGCCCGTATATTCGTTCACGAACATCTCTTTGAGATGAAGTTGCATACGGTTGAGGACCTCAGCGGGTTTTACTCCTGCATCGCCCGAGGTGATCTGTTTAAGGGCATTGTGGCCGACTATGCTCATGAGCGCACCGGGCACACCGTGACCTGTGCAGTCGATAGCGCCAACAAAGGTCCTGTTGCCGTCACGGTGCAGCCAGTAAAAATCACCGCTCACAATATCGCGTGGCTTGAAAAAGATAAAATGTTCCCCGAGCAGATCAGTTACCTGGTCATCGTGCGGAAGGATGGCGCCCTGGATGTTGAGGGCATAGCGTATGCTGTCGGTGATATCCTTGTTTTTTTCTTCGATGATCTCTTTTTGCCGGCCGATCTCAGCGGTATCCTTTTTTTTCTGAACATAACTGCGGTAAGCGAAAAGGGCGAGCAGGAGCATCAGTGCAAACCCGATGATGAAGGTGTTTCGCTGGGCTGCATTTTGTTTGGCTTCCGATTCCTTTTGGAGCAGGGCCTTGTCTTTTTCGGCTGTTTCATACTTCGCATTCATCTCGGCCGTTTGCCTCGCACTTTCTTCGTTGAAAATGGAGTCCCGCAGCTCCGATGATCGCTTCATGTACAGGTACGCGCTGTCGGGCTGATGGATGGCGGAGTATGCTTCGGCCAGGTAATGATAGATCTCATTGATGTTGTCGCGGGCCATGATCTCCCGAGCGCAGGCCAGGCCTTTATATAACATCGTTATCGCTTCCGGGTATTTTCCGAGTCCTTCTTTCGCTTCCCCACCCTGTGCATAGGCGAGCGCCATCACATATTTGTTGCCCACTTTTTCCGCAATGGGGATCACTTCGCTGAAGGTCGCATCTGCTTTTGCATAGTCACTCAACCCGAGGTAACAGCTCCCGGTGTTCGCCATGCACACGCAGTACTGCATTTCGGCATTCATGCCTTTGAATATATCTGCCGCTTCCGTGAAGTACGCGATGGCTTTCCCGAAATTTTTTTTGGTTTGATAAACATTTCCAAGTCCTACTTTCACCACCGCGATGGTCATTTGGTCACCCGAGCGTTCGGCATTTTCAAGTGCAATGGTGTAGTACCGGAACATGTTCACCGTGTCCTTCCGCGCGAGGTAAATGTTCCCGATGGAATTCGCGCAGTTGGCCATGTTGCGATAAAGCTTTATGCTTTCAAAAATGTTGTAAGCCCTGAGTAATTCATCAAAGGCTTTGGAATAATCGCCCTGGCCGTTGTAAATATTTCCAAGGCGATAATGTGCCCCCGCGATCAGCGGTTTGTTGCCTAATTTCTCTGAAAGTTCCAGTGCCTGCTTGCAGTAATCGAGCGATTTTTCCGTTTCACGGCTCTGGTAATACTGGCTGATCTTGACCAGGACGCTGGCTTTGACAGAATCTTTTGTCTTGGGCAGGATCCCCAGCAGGGAATCGATCTCACTTTGGTCCGCGAACATTTTTTTGGGAACCAGGCCCACCATCACCAGTGAAATAAATACCGTAAAAAAGATCCGGCTCCTGTGCTTCATGGATTTCCTTTTTCTCATACGCGCTTCCTGTCAATAAATATCCTTCATCCTGCACGCTAGGCGCTGCGTCCGGGATTGCCGCCAACTCTTATACCAATTATAAGGATGTCGTCAACCTGTTCAAGGTTTCCCTTCCATTCGTTTATGGTTTTGTCGAGTATGGCGGATTGTTTTTCCATGGACTCCTGCTGCATACTCAAAAGTAATTCCTGCAATTGTTTGTACTTGAATTTTTTTCCTTTCGGTCCCCCGAACTGGTCGGCATAGCCATCCGAAAAGATATAAATGGAGTCACCTTTCTCAAGGCCGAGTTCGTGCTGTGTGAAATTATTTTTATTGCCGAGCTCAATTCCTCCAATGGGAAATTTATCTCCTTTTATCTCCCGTAATTCTCCGTTACGGATCAAATACAGCGGGTTGTTCGCCCCCGAAAAGTGAAGTTTGTTCTTTTTTCTATCGATGGAGCATAATGCGATGTCCATTCCATCCTTCACTTCCGCATTGCTGCGCTGCCTTAGGGTGCGGGTCACTTCTTCATTCAATTGATCGAGAATGAGCGAAGGCGAATTTATTTTTTTCTCGAACACAGCCTGCGTAAGGATATTATGCCCCACGATGCTCATGAACGCGCCCGGTACCCCATGACCGGTGCAGTCAACCGCTGCAAAAAGCGTTTGGTCACCACTTTGTTCCACCCAGTAAAAGTCACCGCTCACGATGTCCTTGGGTTTATATAAAATAAAATGCTCACCCAGTAATTCATTTGTTTGCGCAGCAGGAGGGAGAATGGCGCGCTGGATCCGCTGTGCGTACGTAATGCTGGCAGTGATGTCCTTATTCTTTTCTTCTATTTCCTCTTTTTGTTTTCTGACCTCGGATGTTTTTTCATTCACCAGCTCATCAAGTTTGTGAATGAGGTCGTCTTTGGCTTTAAGCGATGACATTAACGCTTCTTTTATCTTTTGTGAAACAAATCCTGCAATCACTCCGCACAACAGGATGAAAATGCCTTTGATGAAGCTGTTGGGTATATCGAACCATCCTATCCCCTGCGTGTCTTTTAAATAATACCAGGAAACAAGGGCATATTCGGCACCGGCAATAAATCCCGCGAACACGCTCACTTTGAAATCAAGCAGCAGCGAGGAGAGGATGATCATGATAAAATACATGATCACGGGAGGGGAATTGAGCACCTGCGCATTGGTGAACAATCCCCTGCCGCCAATAAAAATATTTACGAAAAGCAGGACGATAGTTGGAAAACTGATCTCCACGAAAGTGACCGAATACGCGATAAAAGGCGATACGGGTTCGCCTTTGGCAAGCAGGCGGGAAAAATATTTATACGTGTAAAATTCAAGTCCTAAAATAAAGAGCAGCATGAGCGGATCGATCCAGATCACATCGAAGGGTATACCGCTGAATTTTTCGCGGTGTGTGCTGGCGTAGGTCAGCGCCACAATTTGCAAAAGCAGGATAAAAGCGAATACCCAGTTGAGTATGGCCGCTTTGTGCCGGAGGTTGCGGGCGAGGGCCGCGTTGAGTTCTTTGCTGAGGTCCATTTAAATACGGATGCCGATGACCAGGATATCGTCCACCTGCTCAAGAGGTCCTTTCCATTCGTTTATCGTACTGTCTAGTATTTCTTTTTGCTCTTCCATTGGTTTTAAATGAATGGAATGAAGCAGTTCCTGCATTTGCTTGTACTTGAATTTTTTTCCTTTAGCCCCGCCAAACTGGTCGGCATAACCATCGGTAAAAATATAGATCATGTCTCCCTTTTGTAATTCCATTTCATGGTTGGTGAAAAGGCGGAGCTCCTCATCGATGAAGCCTCCTACGGGAAATTTATCTGCGTTCGTCTTTTTCAACTCTCCGTTCCTGAAAAGGTACAAGCCGTTAAAGGCCCCTGCAAATTCAAGTTTCAAATTATTTTTGTCGATGGAAACAAGCGCCATGTCCATGCCGTCCTTCATGCCCGCCTCCTCTTTATTCTGCCGCAGCAGGCGTGAAACACTTTTATTCATCTCATTTAAGATAAGTGAGGGCTTTGAAAGCCCCAGCTCATTTACCGCGCGGTTGAGCAGGCTGTAACCGAGAATACTCATGAATGCACCCGGCACGCCATGTCCCGTGCAGTCCACCGCGGCCACCAGTGTTTGATGTCCCCATTGTTCTACCCAGTAAAAATCACCGCTCACTATGTCTTTCGGCTTGTATAATACAAAAGATTCGGGGAGCAGTTGTTTCATGTGACGCGAGGATGGTAACAAGGCTTCCTGTAATTTCCTGGCGTAACGGATGCTGTCGGTGATCTCCTGCTTCTGTACAGCGATCTCATCCCGGCTTAAACTTATCTCGCGGTTGGCGTCCTCGAGCAGGCGATTGGCTTTTTGTTTTAAGCGATAACGGTTGAGTACGAGTAAAACCAGCAAGGCAATGAGGACTATGCCGCCCACCAGCATATTACGGATGCGGTATTCCTGCTCCTGTTGCTTTTCCAGCGATGCTATCTTCGCGTCCTGCTTATCGCTTTCGAATTGCGATTGAATGAGCGCGATCTTCTGGTTACTCTCCTCGTTGATGAGTGTGTCCTTGATCTCGGAATATTTCCGGTAAAATTCATGGGCATGTTTGTAGTCCTCTAATCTTTCATAAACGTTGGATAAGGTCAAGCAAGCTTCCTTCATAAAAACATAGGAACCAATGGAACGGGCCTGCTCATAACTCATCATGCCATAATGAATGGCCTGCTTGTAATCTTCGGTGGTGTAAAAAAGGCTGGATAGATTTCCCGTTGCTATCGCCATCCCTTCTTTGTCGTCTACTTCCTTCCACAATTTGTAAGCACTGGTCATGTTGAAGGCGGCTTTGTCGAATTCTTTTTTTTCGAGGTTGATCAAACCTAAAGCATTCATGCAGGCAGCGATCCCGCTTTTCAAGTCCAATTTTTTTCGGATGTCGAGGGAACGGTTGAGTACGTTAATGGCTTCGTTGTATTTTTTTTGCGTGGTATAGGCCAGCCCCATCCGGTGCAGGCACGAAGCAATGAGTGCCGGGTCATTGACCTCAGTGGCCACCTTCAATCCTTTTGCTGCGTATACGATGGCATTGGCCGGATCGTCCTGCCTGTCGTAAAGCACTGCGATCTTGTAAAGACACCGGGCGCTTTCTTTTTTATCGCCTGAATTTTCGGTGAGCGAAAGGGCACTGAAAAGACTCGCCATGGCATCCCGTGAATTGCCCATGCGCAGGTAAGCACGGGAAAGCTCGAGGTAATCACCGACCGCGCTTTTTTTATCTCCCTTTTTAAGATGCTCTTCCACCAAAGGCTTGAGGCGTGAAATGCCCGTATCGGGTTCGGTCGCCCTGAGCGTGAACGCGAAAAAAACAAGTACGGGGATGAGCGCGATCCTGCGGGGCATAAAACGGGAGATGACAGAGCCTCTAAATTAGGATTTTAACTGTAGTGAAGAAATACGATACGGGTAAGGTAAAATGCTTTTTTTGGCCGCCCCCAGGGCAACGGGATGGGGGGAGTACAGCATCCTTGGTATTACACAATTGATTTTTATCAGTTTTAGGGTATTTGTGACAATTCTATGACAAATTAAAATCGCTTTGTAGGCAAATTTGTACTCGTAAAAAAACAGGGATAGTGAATCGATTCAGGATCATAGCTTTTACGCATAAGAACCTTGGTGTGGAGGAGGTGGGAAAGCTGCATATTAGGGACGAAGAAAAGGCGGGCCGGCTTTGGGCTGGAAAACGCGTTTTGGGCGCTGAAGAACTTATGTACCTGGGCACCTGTAACCGTGTTGAATTTTTGATTTCGTTCCATGGAGAACTGGGTCAAAAGAAATTGCAGGACCTTTTTACTGCACTTTATCCATCAATAGAAAAAAATACGATCGCGGATATTTTGAAGAATGCCCTGGTTTACGAAGGGGCCGAAGCGCTTCGTCATATATTCCGGGTAGCTTCTTCC